>JAYEOJ010000218.1:0-3691 GCA_034722835.1 Bacteroidota bacterium
CGATAAGGTTCATAGAAGAAAACAGGGATCAGCCATTCTTCCTTTTTCTCTCCTACAATGCCGTACATACCCCCATGCATACCAGGGAGGCTGACCTGGAAAAGTTCAGGGATCATCCCAGGGCTAAGCTTGCAGCCATGACCTGGGCTATGGACCTGGGTGTGGGTATGGTCATGGACAAACTGGAAGAAGAGGGTCTGAAAGAGAACACCCTGGTCTTTTTTTTAAGTGATAACGGAGGAGCAGCCAATAACCTGTCATCCAATCTGCCCCTGAAAGGATTTAAAGGCAATAAATTTGAAGGCGGACACAGAACCCCGTTTATACTCTCATGGCCAGCAGAAGTAGAGGGTGGACATATTTATGATGGATTGAGCTCTTCTTTAGATATATATGCAACAGCAATAAGTGCGGCGGGTCTTGAAGATCCTCCCGGTAAACCCCTTGATGGAGTTGATCTGATCCCTCATATAACAGGAATTGACAGATCAGAACCCCATGAAACGCTGTACTGGAGAAAAGAGAAAATGGCAGCTCTTCGAAAAGGCAGCTATAAGTTGATCCGGCTCGATGATTATGGATACAGGCTCTATAATCTGAATAAGGACCTGGGAGAGCTCCACGACCTGTCGGTGAGCCGGTCCGATCTGTTAAATGAGCTAATCTCCTCCCTGGAATTATGGGAGAGAGATTTATTGATGCCCCTCTGGGCAGAATCTGATCCCTGGCAACAGGTCACCTTTGAGATCCACAGGGCCCTGATGGAAAACAGAGAAGTCGTGATTAAAAGTCCGGCTGATCTTCATAAGCTAAATAAACCCTAAATCCATGATGAGATCTATTACTTTTCCCTTACTGGCTACTGCATTAAGTGTCCTTTTCTCCTGCAACACCCCTCAGGATCAGGCTGAGATTCCTGCCAGACCCAATGTTGTCATCATCTATGCCGACGATCTGGGTTATGGCGATGTCAGCGCCTACGGGGCCACTGAGATTCATACACCCAACATCGACAGGCTGGCACAGGGAGGCATGCGATTTACCAATGGGCATTCTTCTTCGGCCACCTGTTCACCCAGCAGGTACGCCCTGTTAACCGGGGTATATCCATGGCGCAACGAAAAAGCCAGAATACTGGATGGAACAGCACCCTTGCTTATTCAAACCGATCAAATGACCATGCCAAAAATGTTCAGGGAGAAAGGGTACCATACCGGCATCGTGGGGAAGTGGCACCTGGGACTGGGCGATGGGCATGTGGACTGGAATGCACAGATTGCTCCAGGACCCAATGAGGTGGGATTTGACTATGCCTATATCATATGAAGGGAGGAGCGGAGGCCCGGTGGGTGGATGAGAATATGGCCGACACCTTCCTTGTAAGAGCCCGGAATTACATTCTGGATCATCAGGAGGAACCCTTCTTTCTCTATTATGCACTGCAGCAGCCCCACGTTCCCCGGACTCCCCATCCACGCTTTGTGGGCATGACCGGAATGGGTCCCAGGGGAGATGTGATTGCGGAGGCTGACTGGTGCATTGGTGAATTGATTTCCACCCTGGAAGAAAACGGACTGCTTGAGAATACCCTGATCATCCTTTCCAGTGACAATGGTCCGGTACTGAACGACGGCTATTATGATGATGCGGTTGAAAAAATAGGTGATCATACCCCCTCAGGTCCACTCAGGGGAGGCAAATACAGCCTCTTTGAAGCTGGAACCCGGGTGCCGTTTATTACCTACTGGAAGGGCCATATCGATCCTGCAGTTTCAGATGCCCTGGTATCCCAGGTGGACCTCTTATCCTCCCTGGCTACCCTGGTGAAAAGTGAAGTCAGAAGCAATGATAGTCAGGAACTGCTAAAAACCTTCCTGGGACAAGACGTTCAGGGACGAGAGGAACTGATCCTGGAAGCCACCGGCAGGACAGCTTTGAAGCAGGGAGAATGGGTGCTTATTCCACCCTATGCCGGGCCAGCTCTCCTCAAAAATGTGAATATCGAAATCGGGAATGCTCCGGAATACCAGCTTTACAATCTGGAAGAAGATATGGGCGAGCAGAGTAACCTGGCTCTCACCCATCCTGAGAAACTAAAGGAGATGATAGCAAGCTATGAAGCGATCCGGAAAGAAACCGAAGAGCTTAGCGGAGAGGTGGAGCTGAAATAGGCTCTCCGAGACTATCTCAGAACAGTCACTACAGATCTGGCAGGTAAGGAAATTTCGTTCAGGAACTGGGAAGAGAACTCCATATCCCGGTTTTCATCTGTGGTATAGGTTCTGACTTTCGCACCTTCACCCATTTTCACCTGCACCGGTTTTTTGGATTGATTTACAAATACATAGACCCGGCTTCTGTTTTCCGGTTCTATATAGGCCGAGACCAGTATTCCGTTTTCGGGGGACTGTTCTTCTGACAGCTCACATTTGAACCGTACCATGCCGGGGCGGACAAAGCGAGAGTAGTTCCCCAGTACCCAGAGCAGTTTGCTTTCGCGGACCTCACCGTCAAATTGCAAGCTCTGGATACTGCCACCCATCTTTCCTGACTCACCTTCAGAACCGTCATCCAGGTAGACCAGTCCGTCTTTATAGTCTACCTGAGTCATGGCTGTCCACCATTGCCATGATTTTGCATTAGTCAGTACCAGATCATGATGTATGATCCGGGCCACGTAGAGGGCCGTATTCATGCCCAGGTCCCTGCCATTCCCACCCTTGATCTCTCCGTTCTTCTGAAGGATGCAATACTCGCTCATCCAGTATCCCAGGTTTGGATTGGCCTCATGAATCATTTGACCCATAAGAGTTCTGTTCTGCACCTGTTCCTCCACCGGCCATACTGAGTGATAGCTGTGGGCAGAAATGCTAAGCTCCACATTGGGAAGATCCCCAATATAGAAAGGTGACTCTTCATTGAAAAAGAACCGGGCCTGATCGTCCCGCCCATCAGCTGGCATCCCCAATAAGTTCATGTCAAGTGCAGCATGCCCGATGGTTCCTGCTTCTGCTATCACGATCTGTGTTTTTAATCCCCTGGATGAGAGCTCCTGTGACAGATATTTGGTCAGGACATAGATCTCCTCATTTAAAGCCGGTGTCCCTTCCTGGCTATGTCCATCCCAATCCCACTGGGGCTCATTCACCGGACTCAGGTAGTCAAAGGATATCCCCTCCATGTTAAAATGATCCATTACCTCGGCCATATACCTGGCATAGTCATCCGTATATCCAGGCTTCAGATTCAAATGGATTACTTCTCTGGGAGCAAAGCCCTTTCCATTGGCAGTAAAATAGACAGGAGGAGAGTTGGTAAATGCCAGAAGCTTCTCAACTCCCCTCTCTCTGGCAGCCTTCAGGAACCAGCGCTGACCTTCATGCTTGTTCCAGTCGTAGCTGCCATCTGCATTCAGGAAGCACTCTCCACGTCGCCATGGATTATCACGACTTCCAATTTCAGAGGCCTCACCCTGCTCAGCTGTCCCTGCGGAAAGATTAAAGCGCCAGAGGGATAGTCCAATCCCTTTCGGGTTCCCATCCCTGTCAAACTCCTGGCTAAAGAGCAAATCGGCAATCCGCTTTCTTTTGTCAAGGGGCCAGTTCTTTCCGACAAACTGGGCACGCCAGGCGTCAGAGGCTCCAAAACCGTCCATGACCTGGAAACTGGAATCAGGAGCACTGTACAGCTG
>JAYEOJ010000219.1:0-3690 GCA_034722835.1 Bacteroidota bacterium
CGGTAGTATCAACCAGCACGCTAACAACCATAGCTCCTCCATAACCTGAAGCTGTTTCATTGATCAGGTAATAATCCGGTGCCTGACCGGGAGCTTCAATCAGAGCATATCGGTCGTCTCCCATATATTCTGCCCGGTAATCCTGTGGAACAATGCCCGTGAGGAAATCAGTTAACTCCTCTGCTTCCCTCCGAACACCCAGTACGCCGGCAATAACAATAAGCACAAGCGAGATGATTGCCAGGATCCGTTCCACCTTTCTATTATTGTTCCTTTTCACCACGCTTTATATACTATTATGGGCAGATCAGACTCAAAGTGAAGGGTGAAGCTATCTGCCCTTGCTTCATTTAATGTTGCCCTATACCAGCTGGAAAGCTGTAAGTCCTTCAATGGAAATTTTAATCCTCTGGATGTAATACAAACCCGGTTGTCGATAGAGAACAGGGAGATTTTCTCTCCAACAAATGACTTCACCTGCTCTCCGCTTCGCACCAGGAAAAACAATCCATAATCTGAAACCATCTGCACTTCAATACGGGGAGAATACTCCAGCATCAGGGAGATATTCCCCAGGGCATGGTCCTCACGCTTTCCGGTAGCCCCGAGAATGGAGACCCTTGAATAACCTTTCTCTATACAGAAGCCGACAGCTTTGGTCAGATCGTTGCTTTCCGGGTCGTCCGATTGAACCAGATTGGATGCATATTGCTTTTTAGTTTCTCCGGAAACGGAATCCAGATCCCCGATAATCACATGGGGTGACAGGCCATAAGCAACTAATTCATCGGCTGCACCATCGCAACAGATCAGGAGATCCGCCGCATGAAGCAGATCCAGTGCCTGCCTGCCCGACGGGAAAAGCCCGTTGGCCAGTATGACTACATTATCCTCCCGATTCATTTTCAATCCGTTTATTCATAGATCTCTTCCACTCCAGGTATCCATATACAGCCATCCCTGCATAAACTGCATAAAGAATGACCGTGGGATATAATCCTTTGTAAATATAGAGAGCTATGCTGACAACATTGGCAATGATCCACAAAAACCACTGTTCAATAATCTTCCGGGTCAGCATCCAGGTGGCCACAATGGCCAGGGCAGTGGTAAAGGAATCGCCCAGTGGAACAGTAGAGTCGGTATACCGGTCCAGAATAAAGTAGATCCCCACCCAGGCAAATGCAAAAGTGAGAAAAAGCAGGATCAGCTGCTGGCGGTTAATCCGGATCACAGGAAGTTCTTTTTTATTGTCTTTTAGCCCTCCCCTGCTCCAGTAATACCAGCCATAGATGCTGATCAATACGTAATACAGCTGAAGACCCATATCGGCATAGAACTTACCCGCAAAAAAGATATAGACATAGGCTGCCGAGGTGATAATTCCCAGGGGCCAGAGCAATCTGTTCTGCTTTACCTCCAGGATTACGTACAGAATGCCTGTAACTACGCCAAATATCTCAATCCACATCTTCCTGTTCCTAAATCTTTCAGAATCGCAAGCTCACTTTCGCCAGGTAATTTATGGTTGCCTGTGGAAAGTAGGCCGACCAGTAATACTCCTGGCCATCCTGCCACCAGGTCCCTCCATAGGCATTGTTTTCATAAAGGGTATTAAAGAGATTATTTACCTGGAACTGCAAGCCAACTTCCCCAAGTTTCTCAACCGGAAAGGAATAATCAAATCTCAGGCTGTTTACAAACCAGGCATCCAGCTTCATATTCTCGTTCATGGTATTGACAAAATACTGCTCACTCACGTATTGACTGATAAGGTGCAGTTCCATGGACTTTGCCAGATGAAAAGCCAGATCACTGGAGGAGATCACCGATGGCGAATAGGCGATATCCACATCCCCCAGCTCTCTTGAAGAAGGAGTTCCCTCCCAGGTCGATGAGCTCCAATCCATGTAAAATTCTTCAAAATCCCTGATCCTGTTTCTGCTCAAGGTGAGGTTGACATTCCATTCCAGGAAAGAAAATGGCTGAATTCCGAAACTCAGTTCCATACCCGCCCGGTAACTATTCTCCACATTGGTCATGATGGGGTAACCATCTGTACTTAACTCCCCGGTGGGCACCAGCTGGTTATTATAGTCCATATAATAGAAGTTGACTGCAGTAGCAAGCTTGTGGGAGCTGTATGAGTAACCAAGCTCCAGATCCCTTAGTCGCTCTGCCCTGGGTGTTGCCTCAGGATCGCCCGTTGCATCTTTGAAATTCTGCCTGGTGGGTTCTCTGTTCCCGATGGAGAAGGATGCATAGGCATACTGGCTGGCATTAATCTCCATTTGCCCCCCCACCTTGGGGTTGAAAAAGTGGAAAGTATGTTTCTGATCCAGCTCACGCATATACCCGTCATCGTCGATACCCTCCATCAGGTAGTGAACATAACGGTATTGCACATCTGCAAAGAGATTCAGTCGATGACTGACCTGGTAGTTGGATTTAAGGTACATATTGCCATCCCACTTTTCGGCATTGTTCATGTACCATTCGTGCTCTTTCTCGGTATCGCCCGCATACCTCATCCAGATGATTTCACCAAAATGATCTCCCACATACCTGTTCAATCCGCCCCCACCCGTTAAGTTCAGCTGGTCCTTTGAATAGATCAGAGAAAAGACCGTCCCATAAAAATCATTATCCAACCACTTCTGCCTCACCAGATCCGTACTGGTGATGGTATCATTTTCCACTACAATATCCGGGAGGTAATAACCTGCCAGTGCTTCATCCTGCTTGAACTGCTCATAATATCCTTTTCCGTCCACATAAAACAGGGCGGCATTCAAAAGGAGATTCTTCGAAAGGTTGGTCGAATAAACCAGGTGATAGTGGTTCTGCCAGTAGTTATCGGTCTGGTTTTCGTAATAGCGATTCTCCCCTGAAGGAGTCACATATTGACCGGCCGGATTATAGGTCCGGTTGGTATCCAGTGTGACCTCGTCCACTCCCCACCAGCTGATCCCCGAATGCTGCTCTCCCAGGATAACATTTGCTTTGATCCTGCCGTTCTTTGTGAAATAGTTACCCGTAAACTGCAGAGACTGATTATCAGAAGAGGCATAGTCCACATATCCATCTGACTTTAAATTGGAATATCGAACATCAAAACTAAGGCGGTCCCTGATCAGTCCGGTCCCCGCCTTCACCGTGTTGATCCAGGTATTGTAAGAACCAAAGGTGCTGCTGACCTCTGCATGAGCCTCCCTGGAAGGAGTCTCCGTCTGCATATTGACGGTGGCACCAAATGCCGCGGCTCCATTGGTGGAGGTCCCCACCCCGCGCTGTACCTGGATACTACTTAAAGAGCTTGAAAAGGATGGCATGTTCACCCAGAACACCTGTTGTGATTCTGCATCATTCAGGGGAATGCCATCTACGGTGATATTGATTCTGCTGGGATCGGCTCCCCGGATACGGAAATTTGTATACCCGATTCCTGTGCCCGATTCGGACGACTGAACCAGGGAGGGAGTTAAACTCAGAAGGTAACCCATATCCTGGCCCATATTCTGGGCAGCAATCTCTTCTTTCTCCATATTCTCATAGGCCATGGGCGTTTTATTTCCTGCCCTTGTGGCAGTGACCACCACCTCCTCGGCAATAAAATTGGAAGTCTCAAGAGTCACATTGTAATGTTCCTTAAATGGAGGATGCACCTCCAGAACATGAGACTCATATCCC
>JAYEOJ010000220.1:0-3673 GCA_034722835.1 Bacteroidota bacterium
CAACTCCTCATCAAAGATGGCATCATCATCGCTCTTCAGGAGTTTCCACCGCTCCACGGCCTGATCAAATTCACTGCCCGAAGGCGCAAATTCACGTCCCTTCAGGTATTCGAAGGTCGTTTCGTCAGGCGCTATCAATCCGCCACGGGCACCGCTTTCAATACTCATATTGCATACAGTCATCCGGCCTTCCATGGAGAGGTTACTGATGGCCGAACCCGCATACTCAATGAAATAACCTGTACCACCGCTGGCCGAGATCCTGGAAATGATATAAAGGACCACATCTTTGGCTGTTACTCCCTTTGAAAGCTCCCCCTCCACGGTGATGCGCATCTTCTTTGGTTTGGGCTGAAGGATGCACTGTGTGGCCATGACCATCTCCACCTCGGAGGTGCCAATTCCAAATGCCACGCTGCCGAAGGCCCCATGAGTGGAGGTATGACTGTCCCCGCAAACCATTGTCAGGCCAGGCTGGGTAATGCCCAGCTCGGGACCAATCACATGGACAATTCCATGGTATGGGTGGTTCAATCCGTACAGGGTAACCCCGTGTTTCTTGCAGTTTTCCTTGAGTTTGTTGACCTGGAAGCGCGAGAGTTCGTCTTTGATGGACAGATGCTGATCAATGGTGGGGACATTGTGATCGGGTGTTGCCACCGTGTTCTCCGGACGGAACAGGCTGATTCCTCTTTTCTCAATTCCTGCAAAGGCTTGCGGACTGGTAACTTCGTGGACCAGGTGCCTGTCAATATAGAGTACCGAAGGGCCTCCTTTGATCTCTTCCACCACGTGTGCATCCCAGATTTTGTCAAATAGTGTTTTTCCTGCCATTTTGTGTCAAAATGTAACGTAAGCCGCAAATGTAAGAAACTTCTGCTGCAAATTGACAAAAATCAGACCGTTTTAATATCAAATTGTCACTTGCCTCTTACTTGATTTTCTCAGCAGAAATTCGTTAATTTTGTATATGATCACTTCACGACGATTTCCCGGCCTGCGCATGCTTATTATCAGCATCGTACTGCTTTCTCCCGGATCTCTTTGGTCCCAGGAGGAGCAGCCCGAAATGTATCATGTTGATACCATTGATACGTCGGCAGATATTTTCGATGATACCGAACCCATGCGTGTCACACTAACCTTTGATATTAAGAAATACCAGCGTGAGAAATTTGAGGGGGAGTATATGCCCGTCCATTTTCTATACCAGTTCAATGATAGTATACAACTGGAAAAAGAGATGCGTTTGAAAGCAAGGGGACAATTCAGAAGAAACTATTGCAGCCTTGCCCCTTTCTGGTTGAATATCCGAAAAGCCGATGTGGCCAATGAGAATCTTGAGGATACCAAGCGTATGAAGATTGTCACCAACTGCAGGAACGCAAAAGGGTATGATGAGTATTTGCTGAAGGAGTACCTGTGTTATAAGATATACAATATTATTTCGCCGGTCAGTTTCAGGGTGAGGTTGATGAAAATGAAGTACGTGGATACCGGAAGAAAGAACAAAGTAACAGAGGGCTGGGCCTTTATGATTGAACCGGAGGAAATGGTGGCCGAAAGGCACAATGCACTGGTCATCGAGAATGATGAATTAGCCATGAGGCTCATGAAACCCGCACAGTTGGATGTTGCGGCCCTGTTCATGTATATGATCGGGAACGCGGATTTCTCCGTGACGGGCCGGCATAACATAAAGATCCTGGGAATGCCTGGCCATGGAACGGAAGGCTACACGGTGGTTCCCTACGATTTCGACTATTCAGGATTGGTAGATGCCTCCTATGCAATTCCTGGGGAGAACCTGGGTATCTTCTCGGTCAGGGAGCGTTATTACCTGGGGCTCTGCCGGGATGCTGAAGCCTTTATGGCAGCCATCGAACACATTAATCAATACAGGGATGAGATCTTGAAGGTGGTGAATGATTTTGTATATCTCGATGAGAAGAATAAAGAGGATGTGATCGAGTATCTTGAAGAATACTTCGCCCAGGCCAGTCAGTTCGATATGATTGGGTCCATGCTTCGAAGAACCTGCCGGTAAGGATTGTTGCAAACTTTTAGTATGAGTGCCTCACGTAGATTTTCCGGTCTTACTTTACTCATTATAGTCATCCTGCTGCTTCGGCCGGATTCACTCTGGTCCCAGATAGAGCAGCAACATGTAAGGCAGGTGGATACCATTGACACCTTCCTGGATCTGTTTGATGAAAGCGATCCCATGCACATCACCCTGACCCTTGACTTAAAGAGGTACCAGCGCGAAAAGCACAAGGGGGAGTATATGCCGGTGCAATTCCTTTACCAGTTAAATGATACCATGCACATTGAGAAGACCATGCGCATGAAGGCGCGGGGTGAGTTCAGGAGAAGTCATTGCTACCTGGCACCCTTCTGGTTGAATATCAGACAGGCCGGTGTGAAGGATGAAGAACTTCAGAATGTCAAACGGATCAAGATAGTCACCCACTGCAGAGGTTCAAAAGATTATGAAGAGTACGTACTGAAGGAGTACCTCTGTTATAAGATTTACAACCTTATCTCGCCGGTCAGTTTCAGGGTAAGACTGGTGAGGATGACCTATGTGGATACCGGGCGGAAGAACAAAGTAACGGAAGGCTGGGCATTTATGATCGAACCAGAAGAGATGCTGGCAGAAAGGCACGAAGCCGTGGTGGTGAAAAATAATGAACTGCCGACCACACTGATGCGTCCCATGGAGATGGATATTCTGGCCGTGTTCCAGTACATGATCGGGAATGCTGATTATTCCATATCCGGCCGGCATAACATAAAAATTCTGGGACTTCCAGGTTTTGGATCTGGAGGATACACCCCGGTTCCCTATGACTTTGACTATACCGGATTTGTAAATGCATACTACGCAGAACCCGGAGATGGTCTGGGGATCAGCTCGGTCAGGGAGCGTTATTTCCTTGGCCCCTGCCGGGAAGATGATGCCTTTACAGCGGCCATCGAACACATCAATCAATACAGGGAGGAGATCATGCAACTGGTGAATCATTTCGAATTTCTGGATCAGAAGAAAAAGAAAGGCATGATCCGTTATCTTGAGGGATATTTTTCCCAGTCCGGCCGGAATAGTGTGGTTGAGAGCGCATTTCGGAGAACATGCTATTAGAGTTTCACAGGGCGGATCACAAACCGGCCTTTCTTCTGTATCTTCTTTTTCGGAGTTTCTGCTGGTCGGACCAGGAGCAGTTTCCTATAATGGGATTGCCTGTATAAGATGCAGCTTCCAGCTCTTCTTTTTTTGTGCGCGGACAGCCAAACAGGATATTAAAACCGGCGCGAAACTGGATGGTCCTGGTGTTGAAGGGTTGAAAAAAGCCCAGGAGATTGTCGCTGGCCAGGTGGAACTGGAAGCCCTTGCCCTGCAGTGCCAGGACCGCGCCTATGTTTTTAATGCTTCTGTTCAGGTAGGACCAGCTCAGGGTGGCCTGTATCCCACTTTTAAGGTCGGTGGTGGCCGAAAACGTAAGCGAAGAATAGAGTTTGCTTCGCAAAAAGAGGTTCCGATTCACCACCCCGAGAGAGAGGTTTTCTTTAAGCTGATAGGATCCTCCCAGGAAAAGTTGAGATGGAAGGAGGGAGGAGTATACCTGCTGGCTCACTGTTACATCAAAAGCACTTTGCAGCGTGTCGATCA
>JAYEOJ010000221.1:0-3668 GCA_034722835.1 Bacteroidota bacterium
GTTTTTTATTGACTTTGGTTCTTCTAAGCAGTAACTTGCAGCTGTAAATCCCAAAAAATCAGGCTTATGAAAAAACTAATCGCGCTAGCATGCACGCTAGGGCTTACACTGCTATTCGTGCTGGGAACAGCAGCACAGGACAAAAAAGAAGCACTCTGGCTGGTGGGTGAAGAGAAGGTAAAACCGCAGATGATTGACCAGTACTATGAAGTCAGCAAAGAACTGGCTGAGCTCTGTAAAGCAGAGAACTTCCCCTATTCGTATTATGTCTGGGTTACCCAACCTTTCCATTACTCCTTATGGTATCACTTAGAAGATATGAATGACATCACAAAGATTGAAGAAGCATGGGATGTAATCATTGAGAAATTTGGCGCGGAAAATTTCAAACGCTTTCAGGAATGCATTGTATCACAGAATGAAAAGGTGATGGCAGTCCTTTTGAACCTGAGCTACGAACCAGAGCCTCCCCGTCTAAGTGAAGAGGAGGTAGCTTATTGCTACTGGCAGGAAGTTACTGTGAAGAAAGGCTCCGAAAAAGCTGTGGAGGACCTGTTTAAAAAGGCCTTTGCAATCATGGAAGAGAAGGAGACAGAACTTACCACATACATCGGCAAAGGAAAGATTGGATACGATCAACCTGTTTACTTTGCCTGGTATCCTTGTAAGGATCAGATGGATTACCTGGAACAGGAAAAGAAGTTTGAGGAAATGGTGGGTGAGGATTGGAAGCAAATAAACGGAGAGATCGTTAAACATATCAAAGGCATCCGCAATGTGAATATGTGGTGGACCAAGGATATCTCCTACGAGAAAGAAGAATAAGCAGAGAAAAGGGAGCCGAATGACTCCCCATTAATCAAACATTACGGTCTTTGGTTCTACACCTCGTAGGTGGAAGAACTGGTATCTCCACCCCGGCCGGTCCAGTTGGTATGGAAGAACTCTCCACGGGGTTTGTCCACACGCTCATAGGTATGCGCCCCGAAGTAATCGCGCTGCGCCTGCAGCATGTTGGCCGGGAGGCGCTCTGAACGGTAGCCATCAAAGTAATTGAGTGCCGTGGTAAATGCCGGGACCGGGATCCCGTTCACCAATGCCGTTGCCACCACCTTGCGCCATCCTTCCTGGGCGGCTTCCACCTTCTCCTTGAAAAAGGGATCCAGCAGCAGGTTGGGCAGTCCAGCATTCTTATCAAATGCATCCTTGATCTTACTCAGGAAAACGGAGCGGATAATACAGCCACCCCTCCAGAGCAGGGCGATTCCCCCGTAATTCAGTTCCCAGCCATATTCCTTTGCTGCCTCACGCATCAGCGTATATCCCTGTGCATAAGAGACAATTTTGGAGGCATAAAGCGCACTCTTAATATCATTTATAAACATGGCCCTGTCGCCACCGTAAGATGGAACAGGTCCCGACAAAACTTTGGATGCTTCCACCCGCTCCTCCTTAATGGCCGAAAGGCATCTGGCAAATACCGACTCCCCGATGAGGGTCAGGGGGATTCCCAGGTCCAGCGCCTCAATCCCGGTCCACTTCCCGGTTCCCTTCTGTCCGGCCGTATCCAGGATCTTCTCCACCAGGGGATCTCCTTCCTCATCCCGGTAGCCCAGGATATCCCTGGTAATCTCAATCAGGTATGAATCCAGCTCTCCCTCATTCCAGTCCTTAAACACCTCATGCATCTCATCGGCACTCATCCCCAGGAGATTCTTCATCAGATTATAGGCCTCACTGATCAGCTGCATATCGCCATACTCAATGCCATTATGGACCATCTTCACAAAATGTCCGGCACCATCATTCCCCACCCAGTCACAACAGGGAGTACCATCCTCCACTTTGGCCGAAATGGCCTGGAATATATCTTTCACATGAGGCCAGGCGGCTGCAGAACCACCTGGCATAATGGAGGGCCCCATCAGAGCGCCTTCTTCTCCCCCTGAAACGCCTGTTCCAACAAACAACATCCCCTTACTTTCCACATACTTTGTTCTGCGGATGGAGTCCGGGAAATGGGAATTTCCGCCATCAATAATGATGTCTCCCTCCTCAAGGTGGGGAAGCAACATCTCGATGAAATCATCCACCGGCTTTCCGGCCTTTACCAGCATCATCATCTTCCTGGGGCGTTCCAGGGAAGCAATAAACTCCTCGATGGAGTGCGCTCCAATGAATTTTTTATCCTTACCCCGGCCGGTCACGAACTTGTCCACCTTTTCCACGGTGCGATTATAGACAGCCACGGTATATCCGTTGCGTTCCATGTTCAGCACCAGGTTTTCACCCATTACGGCCAGTCCGATCAGCCCGATATCTGCTTTTGTTTTCATTTCTGTTCAGTGTTTTGTTATATAATTTGAATTGATTCTCTTCTTACATACATTGGTCCGACAATACATCAAAACCCAGTTTCTCAAGGATCCCCCTGATCTCCGGGTATCCCTGGAAGAGCCTGACCGCATAGGCCACAGGCTCCCTTCGGAAGGGGTAGTTGCCCCTTAAATTCTCAAAGGTATCAGGCGCACTTCTCAGACGCTGATCGTCTAAACTTACATCATAGGTCTGGCTGTAAACCTCCCATAATAGCTCCCACTGTTCACCATCGGAGGCATCCGTCAGTATTTCTGAGATTTGAGGAGCGGGGATGCCGGCGGGGGACCACTGGTCCAGGCCCAAAGCAAAAAAGCGGCTTATGGCCCGCACCGACATGGTGGTGCCATTGGCCTTTCCATCCAGGGAGTAGCCGGCAATATGAGGAGTTGCCAGCCTAAGTACCTTCAGGAGGTCCGGGTTGATGGCCGGTTCATTTTCGAACACATCCAGAACCACATCCGAAAGCGTCGCATTCCGGATCCCCTCCAGGACTGCCGCTTCATCCACTACGGCTCCTCTGGAGGTATTAATCAATATGGCCCCTTTTTTCAGGCTAATAATAAAGCTGTTGTCAACCAGCTGAAAAGTATTATCCTCTCCTCCTCTGTTCAGGGGAACATGAAGGCTTATGATATCACTTTGCTCCTGAAGCGCATCCAGGGAAGTAAATTTATCACTACCCTCTGCTCTTTCACGGGGCGGATCGTTAAGCAGAACTCTCATGCCCAGGGCCCTGGCTGCTTTGTCCACCTTGCTTCCCACATTCCCCACGCCAATGATCCCCAGGGTCATGGCCCGAAGATCCAGGGGACGTTGAATGGCCAGCCAGAGTAATGTGGAAACCATATACTGCTCCACCGAAGAAGAATTGCATCCGGGTGCATTGGTCCACCCGATCCCCTTCTTCCTGCAGTATTCTGTATCAATATGATCGTAACCAATGGTAGCCGAAGCAATATAGCGTACGGAAGTCCCCTCCAGCAAGTCCCGGTTACATTGGGTCCGGGTCCTGGTAATCAGGGCATCCGCATCCAGCAGATGGCTCCGGTTAATCTCTGCCCCTGGAAGATATACCATTCGGGCTCCTTCATCGAGGGCTCCTTCCAGGAAGGGAATTTTATGATCGGCTACAATCTTTATCATCCGCTTATGAGTTAAAGTTTTCCTTCCAGGACCATAGTCCCAGGGCAGGATTTGATATATAGAAGATCTTTTCGCCATCTGGAAGGGTATTGAATCCGTCCCTCAGCTTTTCCGGGGGATATCTCTCCATCATCTCCTCCAGGTTC
>JAYEOJ010000222.1:0-3665 GCA_034722835.1 Bacteroidota bacterium
ATGACCGCTGAACGGGATCAGGCCGGCAATTCGGTTGGCATCGATCTCATATTCCTTTAACCACCTCTTATCCATTCCCACCATGCTGGTAAGGTATCCCCCTGCAGAGTGTCCTGTTATAAAAATCAGGTCCGGATCGCCTCCATAATCTTCAATGTGATTGAATACCCAGGCTACGGCTGCTGCGGCATCTTCAATATAAACCGGAGCCTTGACCTTTGGATAGAGGCGATAGTTGACAGCCACCACAGCCATACCCTGATTCATAAGCTCCTTCGGTATGGATTTGTTACCGCCGCTCAGTCCGCCCCCGTGAAACCAGACTACTGTTGGAAATCCCTGAATATCAACTGGATGATACAGGTCGAGTACGCAACGTTCCTTCATGTACTCATCCGCAGAAGAAAGAGATTCCGGATAGTAGGAGATATCTGATACGCTTGTGTACTTGTCTGTCTGAGCCTGTATAAGAAGACAAGCTGAAGTAATTAGGAATGTTAGGAGGATCCGTTTCATTTTTTCCTGGATTTATCAATTTCAAGATTAGCAATATTAAAGATAAAAAAGCTATTTTAGATGCATATCCTTTTTTAAGATGAATCAGTACGCTGAGACTCTTGTTCAGGAACTGCAAGACAGGTCTGTCCCCCAAAAAGCGGACTGGTGGAACAGCTATATGAAAGGAGAGATCCGTTTTGTGGGAACCAGTATTCCTGAAATCAGGAAGCTTTTAATGGAAAAGAACAGGAGTGAGGGGCTGGATCAACTCCCAATGAATCAGCAGGTTAGCATGGTTAACGGATTGATGCGAAGTGAACTGGCCGAGCATAAACTGGCGGCCATTCTCTACATGCAGCTCTTCTGGCTGGGAAAGCAAAAGAACACATTTCTGATGAGCCTGATCTCCGATTGGTTTACCGATCGCTACATCCATGACTGGAACACTACAGACTGGCTTTGCATTAAAGTACTTACTCCCATTTTAGATTCCGGCGATGAAGAGGTCATCTGGACCCTGAAAAAATGGAACCGTGATCCCTATCTCTGGAAAGCCAGGGCCTCTCTTGTCCCTTTTGCCCGGGCGAAAAATATAAGCATGCATTCCAAAATCATCTGGCGCTTTGCAGACATCCTGATCCGGCGGGAAGAACGTTTTGCTAAGACCACTGTAGGATGGGTGATGCGTGAATATTCCAAGCTGGATGTTGAATTCGTCCTGGACTTTCTCAGCAAGCATGTGAAACACACCACCTGGGAGGTGAAAAGAAATGCTCTGAAATACTACCGACAAAAACTAAAGCAATTATGAGAGCCCTGCCGATTGTTCTGATATCTGCATTGATATTATTTGCCTCATGTGAGACCTCTAAGGAAAGAAGGCAAGCCTACAATATTCTTCCAAAGCCGGACATTGCTGAATTTTCAGGCCTTAGCAGCCTGTATCCCGATGAAATTCGCTACTACCGGCTGGCCGATGGAATCAGACTTCCGCTTCCAAAGGCGTACCTGAAACATATGGAGGAGACCGTTAAGGTATCGGGACCACAAATCGTGTTCCGTGATGACATGTCCATTGCACCCGTTGAAGAAGGTTTTAGCACGGACTTCGAAAGGAATCGCGAGGGCTATGTCCTGGACATCACCAAGAATACGATAACCATAAACGGGGATAAAAAAGCCGGTCGCTTTTATGGGTTTATGACCCTGCTGCAGTTGATGGAGGATGCCAGGGAACGTGGTGAGCCCTTGCCCATGTGCCATATCGAAGACACACCTGCGCTATCCTACAGGGCCATTCACCTGGACATGAAGCACCATATGGAAAAAACCGAATACTATTATGAGCTTATCGACCGGCTGGCCTTTTATAAAGTGAATGCCATCATTGCAGAGGTGGAGGATAAGCTGGCCTATGAACGTCAGCCGCTGGTGGGCTCAGCGGATGCACTGAGCATGGAGGAGTGGAAGAAGTTAAGTGACTATGCCGATGAACGCTTTATTGAGATCAGTCCCCTCGTGCAGGGCCTGGGCCATGCATCCTATATTTTGAAGCACGACAAATACAAGTACTTGCGTGATGACCCGGAGAGTGACTGGGCCTTTAATCCCTTGCTTCCGGAAACCTATGAAGTGCAGTATGACCTCTACCTGGATGCCATGGAAGCCATGCCTCATGGGAAATACCTGCATGTGGGCGGGGATGAAGTGCATACCACCGGCAGGGGAAGTGGCTTAACAGAACTGGAGCTGCAGCTCACCTGGTTAAATAAGGTCTGCAAATTTGCCGAGGAGCACGATCGCACCCCCATATTCTGGGACGATATGCCCATTAAACATGCTGATCTTTACAGTCCCATGTTCAACACCGGGCATTCGAGGAATGAGGTTAACCGGATGTGGAGGGAGAATGAGCACAAACTCTTGGATTACCTGGACATGTTTCCTGAGAATTGCATTTACATGCGATGGAATTACAGCCATCCGGAGGCCGAGGGGAATATCAAAGCCATGGAGTGGTTTACCGAACATGACCTGGAAGTGATGGGTGCAACCGCCGGACAGACCCGCTGGAAGCTGATGCCACAGAATGAGAGCAATATGGAGAATATCAGATCCTTTGCTACGACCTCCATCGAGAATCAAATCGATGGTCTTTTTCTAACACTCTGGGATGATGATTCTCCTCATTTCGAGCTTTATATGCGTGGTATCCTTGCTTTTGCAGAGTATACCTGGTCGGGAGATGTAAGAAGCAAGGAAGAGATTAAGGCCGCGTACAGGCACCGGGAGTATGGCCATGCCCTGTCGGGCGAGGAGTTTGGATTTGTGGACGATCTTGAAGAGGCGGTAGCCTGGTGGAACGCTGCCCTGTTGAAATCCAACAGTCGAAACTTCTTTCGGGATTTTGAGGATCCTACTGAGGCGGTGATTGATCTGCCCTTTTCATGGGAGAATGAGGAGGAGTGGATTGCAGTACATTCGTTAAAACTCCAGAATGCTGCACTATCAATGCGGTATTGTAATAATGCAATCGCGGCCATTGATACCATGAAAACATTAGCCATACGGAACCAATACCGGCTGGAGGTATATGAGCAGGTGACTCATCTGGTGCGTTTTTCCGGGCAGGCCATGATTGACCTGCAGGCCTATGCCATTGCAACGGAGGGCCGGGAAAAGGAGGAAGCACTTGCAAGGCTTAAGCTTTACCCGGAAGAGTTTCTGACTCTTCGTGCCCAGTTTGAGGAGGTCTACGGCCGAACCCGTATTCTCCATAAACCTGAGGGCTACAGACTGGACCAGGACCACCACTACCACATGGCCAATCAGAGTCTCAACTTTGACTGGCAGTTCTGGGCCGAGATTTATTTTCTGGAAAAACTTAGCGAGGAAATCAATAATCTTTAATCATGAAACAAGTGACAGGATTTATCGTGTTTGTCCTTCTCTGTATGACCACGCTTTCTTATGGTCAGCAGAAGGTGAACCTGGCAACTATATTGCAGGAGCAGCAGATCAAGGCTGTGAACCGCACAGGTGAGTTTGAGAATGAGATTCCGGATCCTCCGGCAGATTCTGTAAGCTGCGTGTTTCTCCAGATTAAGTGATTGAATGTCAGTAGTAAAGAAGAAATACTCATTTTTTCTGCTTGCCTTTTTGATGCT
>JAYEOJ010000223.1:0-3629 GCA_034722835.1 Bacteroidota bacterium
CAGATGAAGAATATGAAGACGTGAAGCGTGAAGCGAAACTGACAACTGACAACTGACAACTATGGAATTAATAGACGGAAAGAAAGTAGCCAGCGAACTGAAATTAGAGCTGAAGAAGCAAGTTGCTGAGATGATCGATAACGATATTCCAGCGCCGCACCTGGCTGCTATCCTGGTTGGGGACGACCCGGCAAGCCACACTTATGTGAACAGTAAGGAGAAGGATTGCAGGGAGGTTGGTTTCATCTCCTCTCTTTATAAGCATACTGAAAAGATCACCGAACGGGAACTGTTTGAGATCATCGATTTTATAAATAATGATGAAGAAATTGATGGCCTCATCGTCCAGTTACCCTTACCAAAGCATATATCTGAATCCAAGGTGATCCAGCGGATCAACCCGGCAAAAGATGTGGATGGTTTTCACCCTTTGAATGTGGGGAAAATGCTTAAGGGATTGCCAACATACCTTCCGGCAACCCCATATGGCATCATGCAGCTGATTGAACGCTATGATATTGATACAGAGGGTAAAAATTGTGTTGTCCTGGGACGTAGCGATATCGTCGGCACGCCAATGAGCATTCTCCTCTCACGGAAAACGAATCCTGGAAATTGTACAGTTACACTATGCCACAGCCGGACCAGAGACCTTAAGAAAATTGCTGCAGAAGCTGATATATTAATAGCCGCCATTGGCAGTCCGGGCTTTGTGAATGCCGATATGGTAAAGAAAGATGCCGTAGTCATTGATGTAGGCATACATCGTGTTCCTGCACCCGAAAGAGCCTCGGGATTCAAACTGGCCGGGGATGTACAATTCGAAGAGGTAGCTAAGAAATGCTCATATATCACACCTGTTCCGGGTGGGGTAGGGCCTATGACAAGAGTAGGATTATTACAAAATACTTTTATAGCGGCTAAAAAAGAGATCTATTTCTAAGTCTTCAACCCATAAGGATTTGGAAAACAAGGAACAATTATTGCTTGATAGTGGAAAAGCCCTTCCGGTGATGGAGGAGTTTTACAGTATTCAGGGAGAAGGATTCCATACCGGAAAAGCTGCTTATTTTATCAGGATAGGCGGTTGCGACGTGGGTTGCCACTGGTGTGATGTCAAGGAATCATGGAACGCCGACCTGCATCCGCTGGTGAATGTTGAGGGTATCGTGTTGCGTGCAAAGCAATATCCGGCAAAGGCGGTGGTGATGACCGGGGGAGAGCCTTCTCTGTACAACTTGAAAGCCTTATGTGATGGGCTTATTCAACATGGGATCAGGATATTCCTGGAGACTTCAGGAGCCTATACGCTCAATGGGGAATTCGACTGGATCTGCCTTTCACCGAAAAGGAACAGTCCGCCGCAAAAATCAATCCTGGAGAAAGCCGATGAACTTAAAGTGATCATTGAAGAGGAAGATGACTTCGATTGGGCAGAAGAAAATGCAGGGAAGGTGAATGATTCCTGTATCTTATTCCTGCAGGCGGAGTGGAGACGGCACCGGGAGATGATGCCACTGATGGTGGATTATGTGCAGGAACACCCGAAGTGGCAGATATCTTTGCAGAGCCATAAGTACATGAGGATACCATAAAAATATTTCTATGAAATTACCTGGATTATCCATAGTTCTAATTTTCTGGATATTGATATCCGGAAGCCCTGACAGTAAAGCCCAGTTTTTTATTGATGGTGACCTGACCACTTCTGCCAAAGCCAAAAAATGGCAGGATAAAGCCATGGAAGCCTATAGCTTCAAAGAATTTGAAAAAGCCAAAAACCTCAGTATGAAAGCCATTTCCTATGATTCAGCGTATATTTTGCCCTATATGATGCTGGGTGATATTTACACATCAGAAGAGAAATACGCTGAGAGCATCCGGATGTATAGTACCATAATCCGGTTTAAACCTGAGGTCCATCCTGATCCATATTATTTCCTGGGCAGGGCCCAGTATATGGATCATCGTTATGCGGCATCAATTCCAAATTTTAAGAAATTCCTTTTTTTTCGTGACATCGATCCCTTCAGGGCCATGAATGCCGCGAACCTTCTGGCAAGCGCTAGTTTTCGTGCCCATGCCATGGCCAATCCGGTACCCTTCAATCCGGAGAACATCGGACAAGGGGTCAATACTCCTTTTGATGAGTATGTTAACGTGATCTCAACAGATGAACGGCTTTTGTTTTTTACCCGGAAAACACCACTAAACCTGGATAAGGGATTGTATGAGGAGAATATTTTCATGTCGGATAATATTGAAGATGCCTGGCAGGTTGCGGTAGAGTTTGATGCCCGCCTAAATGCGGTCGGTAACCTGGGAGCTTTCACAGTATCACCCGATGGAATGTATATTTTCTTCACGGCCTGCCATCTGCCGCAGGGCTATGGCAGCTGCGACCTGTATTACATGCAGCGACAGGGAAATATCTGGACCTCTCCTGAGAACCTGGGTCCCATTATCAACACCCCCACATGGGAATCTCAACCCTCATTTTCATCTGATGGCAAGACACTATACTTTGCCAGTCGCCGCCCGGGTGGCTTTGGCAGCTCAGATATCTGGAAATCGGAATTGTTGCCCGATGGACAATGGGGTGAGCCCTATAATCTTGGGGAGAAAATCAATACTTTACATGCCGAGATGGCCCCAATGATACACCAGGATGGAAAATCCCTTTATTACTCTTCCACAGGTCATGTGGGGATGGGCGGGCTTGACCTTTTCTTTGCGCATATCGACAGCACTGGATTCTTCGGAGAACCTGTAAACATGGGTTACCCGATCAATACAGAAGCAGATGAAGTGAATATCATTGTTTCCGCCAGTGGGAGTGAAGCATATATCTCATCCGATCAATACGGGGGTTATGGTAAGTTTGATATTTATCGATTCGATTTACCCATGGAAACAAGGCCGGAGAAGGTGACCTATATGCATGGGAAGGTTTATGATGTGGAAAATGGAAAACCGCTATTGGCCCGCTTTGAACTCATTGACCTTGAGGATGGCCATGTGGTTATTGAATCTTATTCTGATGTAGTAAATGGAGAATTTCTGGTTTGCCTGCCTGTCGACCATCAATACGCCCTGAATGTGTCCAGTGAATGGTACCTGTTTTACTCGGAAAACTTCAACCTGACCGGGGAATATACTGCAACAGAGCCTTTGCATAGGAATATCCCATTGAAGAAAATCAGTATTGGCGAGTCGGTTGTCCTGGAAAACATCTTCTATGAAACCGATAAATTTGAATTGAAGGAAGAGTCCAAAATTGAACTGCAAAGGCTGATCAGCTACCTCAATCAATACCCATCCCTTAAAATTGAGATCAGTGGCCATACAGATAATGTAGGAACCGAAGATTACAACCTGGAATTATCAGGTAAGCGCGCTGCATCAGTGTTCCAATACCTTGTAGATGAGGGAATATCACCTGACAGGCTCGAATCCAAAGGATATGGTTTCTCTGTAGCGGTGGCATCTAATGATACTGAAGAAGGCAGGGCCAGGAACCGGAGGACGGAGTTTAAGGTAGTAGATTACTAGATGCTGGACTCAGGACTCAAGATGAATTGTGATTCGTGATTTTCCCTCTGCATTCTGCATTCCTTGTTCTGCATTCT
>JAYEOJ010000224.1:0-3618 GCA_034722835.1 Bacteroidota bacterium
CCCCTGAAAATCTTCAGATGAAAGATGTGGAGAAGCCGGCTCCGAAGGACAATGAAGTACTGATTAAAATTCATGCCACTACGGTTACTTCCGGGGATGCCCGGATGAGAAGGGCCGATCCCTTCGTCATTAGGCTTATATTTGGATTCAAAAGGCCGAGGAAACCCATTCTTGGAGTAGTTGTCGCAGGTGAAATTGAAGCCATTGGCAAAAAAGTATCCACCCATAAAACAGGGGACCAGGTATTCGGATCCACCGGGATGAATTTCGGGGCTCATGCCGAATACGTTTGCGTTCCTGAAGATGCCATTCTGGCATTGAAACCCGGCAACATGAGCTATGAGGAAGCAGCTGCCATTCCCTTTGGGGCAACAGCATCCATGCATTTCCTCAGACTGGCAAACATTCGGAAAGGCCAGAAAGTGCTGATCAACGGAGCATCCGGCGCCCTGGGCACTATGGCCGTACAACTGGCCAGTAACTATGGCGCCGAAGTTACCGCAGTTTGCAGCAGCTCTAATGCTGAACTGGTGAAGTCTCTGGGTGCCGATCATGTCATCGATTATACCCGGGAAGATTTCAGCAGGAATGGCTTACGCTACGATGTCATTTTTGATACGGTGGACAAGATCTCCGTATGGAAAGCCATCAGGTCCCTGAATAAGAAAGGACAGCTCCTGCTTGCCAGCGCCGGAATAGGCACCATGATAGGGGGATCCCTTGCATCTATTTTTATGAGTAAGAAAATCGTATCCGGAGTGATCAAGGAAACGACAGAAGATATGAAATTCTTCAGGCAGGAAATAGAGGAAGGGAAATTGAAGGCGGTGATAGATCGTACATATTCCCTGGAAGATATGGCCGAGGCTCACAGCTATGTGGATCTGGGGCATAAAAAGGGGAATGTGGTCATTTCAGTTCAATTCTAATATCAGAAAAGTATAACTTTAGACATATTCCGAATCATGAAAAAGCTGATTAGATTTTTTTCGATAGTGCTCCTTTCTCTTCTGGCATTGATCATCATGATACTGACCATCCTTTCCATTAAGTACTCTCCGCGATACGTTTACCGGCTCGCACGCTATCATGTGGCGGATGTCTATGATTACACCCACTTCGAGAACCGGGATATCGAAGCTTCGGCCGGGACCTTCACCTTCCCGGTCAGGCTGGAGGAAGACTACGTAGAATCCTTGTTTCAGGACCGTGTGATTGCCTCGGGATTAAGCAGTTTTGATGAATGGGCCGTAAAGTCACAGACGACTGCACTCATTGTTATCCGCAGGGACACTATCCTGTATGAAAAATACTTCAACGGGTTTTCCAGGGATTCCTATTTTCACTCCCAGAGCGTTGCAAAATCCTTTATTTCATTGCTCATCGGCTTTGCAGTAGAAGATGGATACATCCAGAGCATAGAGGATCCCATGACCGACTATGTGCCCGAGTTACTGGAACGGGATAGGCATTTTGGCAGGATCACCATCAGAAACCTGCTTATGATGCGCAGCGGCCTGAAATACAATGAAGCCTATCTCCCGGGAATCGGCATTCACGCACCCTGGCATGATGAAGCCGTGGGATACTACCATGGCAACGTGCGCAAGCTTTTGCTTAAAAGAATGGAAGTTGATGGAGAACCCGGCAAATACTTTCAATATAATAACTACAATACCAGCTTCTTAGGACTGATAATCGAAAGAGCCACAGGAAAAACTGTCTCCGCATACCTGGAAGAAAAGCTGTGGTCCCGGATTATGGAATACGGAGCACTCTTCTCCATCGACAGCAAGAGATCCGGTTTTGAATACATGCCCAGCCGCTTGATGGCCAGGGCCATTGATTATGCCAGATTTGGCCGGCTCTTCCTGCATGAGGGGAATTGGAACGGAAGTCAGATAATTTCCCACGGCTGGGTCAGGGAATCCACCACCGAAGACACCACAGTATCCAGGGAATTCTATCCCAAATGGATGGGTAGCGGATGCCAGAGAACCTACTACAAATATCAGTGGTGGGGACATACGAACTGTGATTCCAGCTACCGCTTCTTTGCATCGGGGAACCTTGGACAGAATATCTATATCCTGCCCAAAGAGGAAACCATTATCGTTCACTGTGGAAATTCACTGGAACACTATAACACAGACCTGCTTCGGAATGTGTCTGAAAGGATAAAATAAAACAATGTAAGAATGGCATTCTGATGAAACATACTAAACGAATACTTAAGATAATCATGCCTGTAATCGCAATAGCCTGTACCATCATATTCACACCCTGGGTACTCTTAGGAGCCTGGATTGCACCGCTACCTGATACTATTCAGGAACAGGTCAATGACGCAACTGGATATGGATTGGATGGTATAATTGTTTATGTGGATCAAGCAGGTAAGGAACCGGTATCTAACACTGCTGGCTGGAAAAACAGAGAAAACCATGTACCAGCCGATCCGCATGCATTATTCAAAATTGGAAGTATTAGCAAACTGTATATAGCCGTTGCATCCGCAAAATTGGTCAATGACCAGACTTTATCTCTGGATAAGTCTCTTGCGGATTACCTGCCTGAACTTATTGGGAGAATTGAAAATGCAGACCAGATCACCCTGAGAATGATGCTGCAACACCGGAGCGGCATTCCTAATTTCACCGACGATCCCGAATTCCCATGGTTTAATCCTCCGTCGGAGCTTCCTGATTATTTAGAGTTTGCATTGGACAAACCCGCCGATTTTAAACCTGACACCCGCTACCGTTATTCCAATAGTAATTACCATTTGATTGGCAAAATCCTCGACCAGACGCTGGGATATAGCCACCATCAATTTATTAATGAAGAAGTTTTAGCTCCCCTTGGACTGACCCATACATTCAATTGGCTAAGTGAGGTTGATCAGGGAGAATTGGTCAGTGGATACTTCACTGAGTATGGCGGTGATCTAAAGGAGCTGGATTACATAAGTCCGGGGGGATCAATGGTCGCAACAGCACAGGATGTTGGTATATTCCTGAGAGCATTGAATGATGGCAGTCTTTTAAGTGATGAAGAACAGGTTATTTATTCCTCAATATATGTATATGAACATACGGGGCTATTGCCGGGGTATCAGAGTATAGCAGGCTATCATAAGGATATTGATACAGTGGTGATTCAGTTTGTGAATACCAGCGGCGGAAAAATGTGGTCAATTTCAAACATTATGTATAAACGAATTATCAAGATTCTTAGAAGAAAGAATGCTCATAACAATGACCCTATAGCCTACTTATGAACCCTCTTAACAAAATCCTCAATCTCAGGAGAACCTCCCTGGTAAACGAGGTATCCATTATAAGGTTCACGTTCGGTCATATCGGAACTGATTGGAGTTAACATCATTTCTTTCACCTTTTCAGGATCCTCCGTCTGACCCAATACCCAACCTAATTTTACATAAGCTGTTTCAGGCAACATATTTTTTAATGGAATCACACCCTTTGCCATCATATCACGTCCTGTATCGTAAACAAACATATGTACGAAACCCCATATAGTCTGAAGTGTCATAAATACTGAAACGCCTTTTTCCTTAGCATATTCGAGAGCAGGATAAAGCTCCTTGTTAACATG
>JAYEOJ010000225.1:0-13770 GCA_034722835.1 Bacteroidota bacterium
AGCTGCACTACAATAGATGCAGAGATGTAGGGCATGATTCCCAGACCAAAAATGGAAGCCCTTGCAAAGGCTCCTCCTGTAAAGAGGTTTAGCAGATCAAGAATCCCTGAACCTCCCTGCCGGCTGTTGGCCAGCGAGGAGATGATCACCGGATCGATACCGGGAAGCACGATGTGCGTACCCAGGCGATAGATCAGGATGATCCCAAGGGTATAGATAATTCTAGACCTCAGGTCCTCAATCTTCCAGATGTTCTTTATAGTTTCAATAAACTTTTTCATCAGTTTTCTTTATTTATCTGATATCAATCAGATTTTCTCCACAGTTCCCTTGGCTGCCTCAATGGCTTCTACCGCTGATTTGGAAAATGCATGAGCTTTAACATTCAGTTTGGTCTTCAATTCGCCGTTTCCGAGAATCTTTACAAGGCTGTTCTTCCTTGCCAGTCCGGCTTCCACCAGAAGATCCACATCGATTTCAGTGACCTTTCTTGCATCGGCAAGCTCCTGGAGTGTACTGATATTAATACCTTTGTACTCCTTGCGGTTGATATTTTTAAAACCAAATTTGGGGACCCTGCGTTGCAGCGGCATCTGTCCACCTTCAAATCCGGTCTTGCGGGAGTATCCCGAACGGGACTTCTGTCCTTTGTGACCGCGTGTGGCAGTTCCACCAGTCCCCGAGCCCTGTCCGCGCCCGAGCCTTCTCTTCGTCTTGGTAGAACCCTTTGCCGGTTTTAAGTTGCTTAAATCCATCTTATATCGTCTATATATTGTTACTACTTAACTTCTTCAACTACCACCAGGTGACTAACCTTGTTGACCATTCCCAGGATCTGGGGAGTGGCTTCCACCTCAATGGTCTGGTGAAGCTTTCTGATACCAAGTGCCTCCAGAGTTCTCTTCTGCCTGACAGGCTTCTTAATGGCACTTTTTACCTGGGTAACTTTAATTTTTCCCATTGTATGATGATTATCCGTTAAATACTTTGTCCAGTGAAACCTGCCTTTGCTGAGCAACTGCATTGGCATCCCTCAGCTCAAGAAGGGCATCGACCGTGGCCTTCACAAGGTTGTGGGGATTGGATGAGCCCTTACTCTTGGCCAGTACATCCTTCACACCAACACTCTCCAGCACGGCGCGCATCGCACCACCGGCCTTCACACCTGTACCACTGGAAGCGGGCTTGATAAATACCTTGGCTCCGCCGTACTTGCCATACTGCTCATGTGGAATGGTGCCGTTGATGATGGGTACCTTAATAAGGTTCTTCTTGGCATCTTCCACACCTTTAGCGATGGCTGTGGTCACTTCATTGGCCTTACCCAGTCCGTGTCCTACAATTCCTTCTTCGTTTCCAACCACTACAATGGCAGAGAAACTAAAGGTACGGCCACCCTTGGTTACCTTGGTTACACGCTGAATGCTAACCAGGCGGTCCTTTAACTCGAGGTCACTCGTCTTAACTTTTCTGATACCTGTTGACATATCTTTCTTTATATTTTAAGTCCGCTTTCCCTGGCAGCATCCGCTAAATTCTTTACCCTGCCATGATACAGATAGCCGTTCCTGTCGAAAACGACTGTTTTAATTCCTTTTTCCTTTGCTTTCTCAGCAAGGCGTTTGCCCACCAGTTTGGCCTGGTCGATCTTGTTCACCTTCTGTGAAGCAATTTCTTTCTCCTTGGAAGAGGCTGATACCAGTGTCTGTCCGGTTACATCATCAACCAGCTGTACATAAATCTGCTTATTACTGCGGTACACAGTCATACGGGGACGTTCTCCGCTTCCGGAGAGCCTTTTACGGATCCTGTACTTGATTCTCTGCCTTCTGTCTGCTTTTGTTAAAGCCATGATATACTCTTTTTTCTTTTTCCTAACTACTAACCACTAACCACTAAGGGTTATACACTAGCTGCTTTCCCTGCCTTCCGTCTCAGCTGTTCTCCGACAAACTTGATGCCCTTGCCTTTGTAAGGCTCCGGCGGACGAAATGAGCGAATCTTGGCGGCCACCTCTCCGATCAGCTGCTTATCGATGCTGGTCAGGGTAATGATGGGGTTGGCACGTCTCTCTGTTTTGGCCTCAACCTTTACCAGTGGGGGCATCTGGATCATGATATCATGCGAAAAGCCAAGGCTCAGTTCCAGGCGGTTATTTCCCTTTACTTCAGCCCTGTATCCAACACCCACCAGCTCCTGCTGAATGGTGTATCCTTCTGAAACACCCACGACCATATTGTTCAAAAGAGAACGGTACAGTCCGTGCTTCGCTTTATGATCCTTCTCCTCTGAGGACCTGGAGATGCTTATCTGCTTGTCCTCCACCTTCACAGTGATATTCTTGTCCACCTGCTGCTGCAGTTCACCCTTGGGTCCTTTTACAGTCACCAGGTTATCGCTGTTTACCTCGATGCTTACACCTGCAGGTATGTCTATGGGTAAAATTCCTATCCTTGACATCTGATTATTCTTTAATATACGTAACAAAGTACCTCTCCGCCAATACCCAGGCCGCGGGCTTCCTTATCGGTCATCACGCCCTGTGAGGTAGATATAATAGCTACACCGAGTCCGTTCAGTACCCTGGGAAGATGTGTACTGTCCACATATTTCCTCAAACCGGGCTTGCTTATACGCTGCAGGGACTTGATGGCATTTGTTTTGGTCTCGGGGTTGTACTTCAAGGCAATCTTGATGCTTCCCTGGGGACCTTCTTCTTCAAATTTGTAGTTCAGGATGTACCCCTTCTCGAAAAGGATGCGGGTCATGTCCTTCTTCATGTTGGACGCAGGAATTTCTACCACTTTGTGATTCGCCATCACTGCATTTCGTATGCGGGTCAGATAATCTGCAATCGGATCTGTCATCTTATTTCTCTTTAATTTTATCTGTAATCCTTAATCTACCAGCTGGCTTTCTTAATTCCCGGGATCAATCCTTCGGAAGCCATCTCCCTGAAGGTAATCCTGCTGATACCGAACTGACGCATATATCCCTTGGGACGACCTGTCAGTTTACATCGGTTGTGAAGCCTGATGGGATTTGAATTGCGCGGCAACCTGCTCAGTCCCACGTAATCGCCTTCGGCTTTCAGTTTTGCTCTTTTCTCAGCGTACTTTTCAACCAGTTTCTGACGCTTCACTTCGCGAGCTTTCATTGATTCTTTGGCCATTGCTCTATTTTTTTTCGTTTTTGAACGGAATACCAAATGCTTTAAGCAGTGCTGCTCCTTCTTCATCGGTCGGTGCAGAGGTTACAAAAGTAATCTCGAGGCCCATGATCTTGCTGATCTTGTCGATGTCAATCTCCGGGAAGATGATCTGCTCCGTGATCCCCATGGTGTAGTTTCCACGACCGTCAAACTTGGATGAGACTCCTTTGAAGTCACGGATCCTTGGCAGGGCCACAACAACCAGTCTCTCCAGGAACTCGTACATGCGTTCGCGACGAAGGGTCACCTTCACGCCGATGGGCATTCCGCGACGAAGCTTAAAGTTCGAGATGTCCTTGGACGAAATGGTCTGTACCGCCTTCTGCCCGGCTATCAGGGTCAGCTCCTCCTGTGCAACCTCAATCAATTTCTTGTCGGCAATTGCCTGACCAACTCCACTGTTAAGCACAATCTTCTGAAGACGCGGGGTCTGCATCACGGATGAGTATGCGAACTGCTCCTTGAGAGCGGGAACGATCTCATCTTCGTATTTTTTTTGTAAACCAGCTATGTATTTCTTCTCCATTACTTGATCTCCTCACCTGATTTTTTGGCGTAACGCACCAATTTGTTTTTATCATTGAGTTTCCTGCCAACCCTGGTACCTTCTCCGCTGGAAGGATCCACCAGGTTCAGGTTGGAAATATGAACAGGGGCTTCCTGCTTGGTGATTCCTCCCTGGGGATTGTTGGCATTGGGCTTGGTATGCTTTGATACCATGTTTACACCCTCGACGATGGCCCGGGAAGTGGCACGGTTAACATCCAGGACCCTGCCCTTTTGTCCCTTGTACTCGCCACTGTTGACGATCACCTGGTCACCTTTTTTAATATGTAATTTCTTCTGCATGGGAATAATCATTTACTATGTTACAATACCTCAGGAGCCAGTGATACAATTTTCATATGATGATCCCTGAGTTCCCTGGCAACGGGCCCGAAAATACGGGTTCCGCGCATCTCGTCCAGGTTGTTCAGCAATACCACTGCATTGTCGTCGAACCTGATGTACGATCCATCCTTGCGCCTGATCTCTTTTTTGGTTCTTACCACAACCGCTTTAGATACGGTTCCCTTCTTCACTTCTCCTGAAGGAATGGCGCTCTTCACGGTAACTACGACTTTGTCACCAATGGAAGCGTAGCGTTTCTTTGTTCCGCCAAGTACACGGATAACCAGAACCTCTTTGGCTCCGCTGTTATCGGCTACGGCTAATCTACTCTCTTGTTGTACCATGATTACTTAGCTCTTTCGATAATTTCTACTAATCTCCACCTCTTGTTCTTGCTCAGGGGCCTGGTTTCGCTGATCTTCACAGTATCTCCCACATTACAGGTATTTTCCTCATCATGAGCCATAAACTTGGAGGTCTTGTTCACGAATTTGCCGTAGATGGGGTGCTTGATCTTCTGCTTCACAGTGATGGTAATGGATTTCTCCATGCTGTTGCTTACCACAACACCCACACGTTCGCGTCTTGTATTTCTTGTTGTTTCCATAGTCATCTTACTTTTCAGACTGTTCTGCAAGTTGCCTGGCCCTTACCTCGGTCTTCAACCTGGCAATGTTCCTGCGTGTCTCAACGATCTTATTGGGGTTGTCTAGTGGAGAAACCGCATGGTTCATCTTCATGCGTACCATCAGGGTTTCTTCGCTTTCGAGTCGCTCCTGCAACTCCTGTATTGATAATTCTTTAATTTCTGAACTCTTCATCTTTCAAACTATATCTGATCGATTTCTACTCTTCTGTATAATCCCTGCGAACCACGAACTTGGTGGTAATGGGAAACTTCTGGGAACCCAGGCGCAGCGCCTCTTTGGCAACCTCAAAGGGTACACCTTCAATTTCAAAGATCACTCTTCCAGGGGTAATGGGATATACAAATCCTTCGGGAGCACCTTTACCTTTACCCATACGTACTTCCGCTGGCTTCTTGGTAATGGGTTTGGCCGGAAAAATACGGATCCAGAGCTGGCCTTCCCTCTTCATATGACGGGTGATGGCCTGACGGGCTGCCTCAATCTGGCGACCGGTGATCCATGCACTTTCCTGCGCTTTGATCCCAAATGAACCGAATGCAAGCTGGTTTCCCCTCTGGGCGTTTCCTCTCATACGCCCCTTCTGCATTCTCCTGTATTTGGTTTTCTTCGGTTGTAACATTGTATAAAATTTTCCTGATTACATAATAATTCCTGCCCTGCCTAGTTCCTTCTGTCACGGTGACCACCACGGTGGTCACGGTCTTTCCTGGGACCTCTTCCGCCACTTTTGGGCTTCACGTTGCTGGCTCCTATGTTGGGACTCAGATCGCGCTTCCCAAAGATCTCGCCATTGCAGATCCATACCTTGATTCCAATGACACCCACCTTGGTATGTGCTTCTGCCAGTGCGTAGTCGATATCGGCACGCAGGGTGTGAAGCGGAATCCTTCCATCTTTGTAAGACTCGGTACGGGCCATTTCGGCACCACCAAGACGGCCGCTGATCAGCACCTTGATTCCGTCGGCTCCCATACGCATGGTAGAGGCAATACTCATCTTAATGGCTCTCCGGTAAGAGATCTTACCTTCCACCTGGCGGGCAATGTTATTGGCAACGATGGTCGCATCCAGTTCGGGACGCTTTACTTCGAAGATATTGATCTGAACCTCCTTCTTGGTAATGTTCTTCAATTCTTCCTTCAGTTTGTCCACTTCCTGGCCACCTTTACCGATGATGATACCCGGACGGGCAGTGTTCACGGTTACAGTGATAAGCTTCAGCGTACGCTCAATGATAATCTTGGAAATGCTGGCTTTAGCCAGACGGGCATTCAGGTATTCCCTGATTTTATTGTCCTCAACAAGCTTGGCAGAGTAGTCTTTTCCACCGTACCAGTTGGAATCCCATCCTTTGATGATTCCCAGACGATTACCTATCGGATTTACTTTTTGTCCCATCTATGCTTGATTTTCTTGTTCCTGTAAAACTTCTTCTTGTACGCTCGCATCCATGCTGTCAATGGCAATAGTTACGTGGTTCGAACGCTTCCTGATCCGGTGTGCCCTTCCCTGGGGAGCAGGCTGGATCCTTTTCAGGGTTCTGGATACATCCACTTTGGCCTCCTTTACTACCAGGTTGCTCTCTTCAATCCTTGCTCCCTCATTCTTGGCCTGCCAGTTGGCGATGGCCGACAGCAAAAGCTTCTCAACTTTGCGGGAAGCCTCCTTGGAGGAGAATTTCAACATATCCAGTGCCTTGTTCACCTCAACACCCTTGATCATATCGGTTACCAGCCGCATTTTGCGGGGAGAAGTCGGACAGTTGCGCAGTACAGCATAGTACTGGTTCTGCCTTTCCTCTTTCAACTGATTCGCTCTGTTTCTTTTTCTTGCACCCATTTCTATTGGATTATAATATTATCGCTGCTTTCCACCGTGCCCCCTGAACATGCGGGTAGGTGCAAATTCACCTAATTTGTGTCCCACCATGTTCTCCGTAACATACACGGGGATAAACTTGTTTCCGTTATGAACGGCAATGGTATGGCCCACAAAATCTGGAGAGATCACGGACCTCCTCGACCAGGTTTTGATCACTGACTTCTTTCCGGAATCGTTCATATCCAGAACGCGCTTCTCCAGCTTGAAATCGATAAATGGTCCTTTTTTCAGTGAACGGCTCATGCTCTATCTATTTTTTTGATTTTCTCTTTTCAACAATGTATCTATCTGAGTACTTCTTCTTCGAACGGGTCTTGTACCCTTTTGCGGGTAATCCTGTCCTCGACCTGGGGTGTCCGCCCGATGCGCGACCTTCACCACCACCCATGGGGTGATCAACCGGGTTCATGGCTACTCCGCGTACACGGGGACGACGTCCCTTCCAGCGTGAGCGACCTGCCTTACCAGACTTTTCCAGTGCGTGGTCACTATTGGATGTAACACCAATGGTAGCACGGCATGTGGTCAGTACCATCCTGGATTCCCCGGAAGGAAGCTTGATAATGGCGTACTTTCCATCCCTGGAAGTCAGCGTACCGTAGGCACCGGCACTACGTGCAAGCATTCCACCTTTTCCGGGCTTCAGCTCAATGTTGTGTACATCGGTTCCCAGCGGAACATTGGCCAGTGCAAGGGAGTTCCCAAGTTCTGGTGCAACTTTCTCACCCGAAATAACTTTCTGTCCTACTTTCAGCTTCTCTGGAGCAATGATGTAACGCTTCTCACCATCGGTATATACAACAAGTGCTATTCTTGCGGAGCGGTTGGGATCATACTCGATGCTCTTCACTGTAGCCTCCATATTGTCCTTGTCGCGTTTGAAGTCGATCAAACGATACCTTTTCTTGTGACCACCGCCCATGTAGCGCATGGTCATTTTACCGGTATTGTTACGACCACCACTCTTCTTGATGGGCTTGAGCAGACTTTTCTCTGGCTTTGCTCCCTGAGTAAGATCATCGTTGGCAGAGATCTCCTTAAATCGCTGACCCGGGGTTGTGGGTTTATACTTCTTTATTGCCATCTTCTTAAATGTTGCTGTAAAAATCAATTACTTCACCTTCGACCAGGGTAACAACTGCCTTTTTATAGGAGCCGGTCCTTCCTACCGAAATGCCACTCTTGGTATAACGCTGCTTGCGTTTCCCGGCATAGCGCATGGTGTTCACTTCCGCTACCTTTACATCGTAAAGTTCTTCAACTGCCAGCTTGATCTGCAGCTTATTGGCATCTTTCGCTACAACGAAACCATACCTGTTGAAGTCCTCCCCCTGGGCAGTCATCTTCTCGGTTACTATGGGCTTAATTAAAATATTCATGACTTCTTTCGTTTAAGCATTCTTCTGCAGAACGTCAAGTGAACTCTCAACGAAACAGAGTGCTGAAGCATTCATGATTTCGTATGTGTTTAATTCTGAAAGAGTTATAACTTTTGAATTCTGTAAATTTCGCGACGACAAATATACATTTTTATTTCTTTCGCCGATGACGAACAGGGATTTTTTGTCGTCCAGTTTCAGGTTTTTCTGAATTGCTGCAAACTCACTGGTTTTAGGGGCTTCCATGTTGAAGTCCTCAACTACCATCAGCTGCTTGTTCTGTACCTTATAGGCCAGTGCACTTTTACGTGCCAGATCTTTCACCTTACGATTCAGTTTGCCACCATAGCTTCTGGGCCTGGGACCAAAAACACGTCCACCACCTCTGAACAGGGGATTCTTGATATCACCAAAACGTGCGGTACCGGTTCCCTTCTGACGCTTGATCTTCTTGCGGCTTCCCCTGATCTCACTACGCTCCTTTGTTTTGGCAGTACCCTGGCGCTTGTTGTTCATCAGCTGCTTCACATCCAGGTAAATGGCGTGATCGTTGGGTTCAATTCCAAAGATCTCCTTGTTCAGCTTAACCTTTTTACCGGTGCTCTTGCCGGATATATTCATTACATCTAATTCCATCACTTCTCAATAATTAAATATGAACCATTTGATCCGGGAACAGAACCTTTAAGAATGAGCAGATTGTTCTCGGGAACAATCTTCATCACACGCAGGTTGAGAATCTTCACCTTCTTATTTCCGGTCTGACCACCCATGCGCATACCTTTAAATACCCTGGAAGGATATGAAGAGGCTCCCAGTGAACCGGGGTGACGCATTCTGTTATGCTGACCGTGGGTTGCATCGTTCACACCTTTGAAGTTGTAACGCTTTACAACACCCTGGAATCCTTTACCTTTTGACATTCCAGATACATCCAGCCATGTGTCATCGTGAAAATAGTCCACGTTGATCACGTCACCCGGTTTCCAATCCTTAACAAACCCCTTCAGCTCAATCACCTTCTTTTTGGGAGTGGTGTTGGCCTTGGCAAAATGGCCCTGCTCGGCCCTGGGAGTATTCTTCTCCTTTTTTTCATCAAAAGCCAGCTGAACTGATGCATAACCGTCAGTGTCAACAGTCTTCACCTGTGTAACTGTGCAGGGCCCGGCCTGAATCACAGTACAGGGGATGTTCTTTCCGTCTTTATCGAAAATGGAAGTCATTCCAATTTTCTTACCAATTAATCCTGGCATCGTATTCTGTTTTAACTGTGTTAGACTTTGATTTCAACTTCTACTCCACTGGGCAACTCAAGTTTCATGAGTGCGTCGATGGTCTTGGGAGTGGAACTGTAAATATCCAGCAACCTTTTGAATGAGCTTAACTGGAACTGCTCTCTTGATTTCTTATTTACGAAGGGAGACCTTAATACAGTGTACACCCGCTTGTGGGTTGGTAGTGGAACGGGTCCGCTAACCACAGCTCCGGTGGACTTCACTGTCTTTACAATCTTCTCGGCACTTTTGTCGACGAGGTTGTGATCGTATGACTTCAATTTAATTCTAATCTTCTGACTCATTATCTATCTGATTATATCTAAACTTTTCCTGTTACCTGTTCAAGAATTTCTTTTGCCAAATTGGCCGGCATCTTTTCGTAATGACTGAACTCCATGGTGGAAGTGGCCCTTCCGGAAGAGAGTGTCCTGAGTACGGTTACATAACCGAACTGCTCCGACAGGGGTACTTTGGCCTTAATGACCCTGGCCCCTGCTTTGGAATCCATTCCCTCTACCTGTCCGCGCCTTTTGTTCAGGTCGGAGATCACATCGCCCATGTACTCTTCGGGGGTAACCACCTCAACGGCCATAATCGGTTCAAGCATCACCGGACCGGCTTTTAATGCGGCATGCTTAAAAGCCTGCCGGGCACAAATCTCAAAAGCGAGTTGATCGGAATCCACTGCATGGTAAGAACCATCCAGAAGTTCAACCTTCAAATTTTCGATGTGGAATCCAGCCAGGGGTCCATTGTGCATGGCATTCTTGAAACCTTTCTCCACAGATGGAATATATTCCCGGGGAATTCTTCCTCCCTTTACTTTGTCCACAAATGTAAGGCCCTTGACATTGTCGTCGGAAGGACCAATGGTTACTTCTATATCTGCGAATTTGCCACGTCCCCCGGTCTGCTTCTTAAATACTTCCTTATGCTTCACCTCAGTGGTAAGTGCTTCTTTGTAGTTCACCTGAGGTGTACCCACGTTACACTCAACCTTGAACTCACGCTTCAGGCGATCCATTAAGATCTCCAGGTGCAGCTCGCCCATCCCGTTGATGGTGGTCTGTCCGCTTTCCGCATCACTGCGAATCTGAAAGGTTGGATCTTCCTCTGCCAGTTTGTGCAGTGCAACACCCAGCTTATCAATGTCGGCCTGGGTTTTGGGCTCAATGGCGATCCCAATTACCGGTTCGGGAAAATCAATGGACTCGAGAATCATTGGTTTTCCCACCGAAGTAATAGTATCACCTGTCCTCAGCTCTTTCAGTCCAACTACGGCACAAATATCGCCAGCACCAATCTCCTTCTTGGGATTCTGCTTGTTGGCATGCATCTGGTAAATACGGCTGATACGCTCTTTCTTACCAGTACGGTTATTATAAGCCATTACACCTTCCTGAACCTTGCCGGAGTATACACGCAAATAGGCCAGACGCCCCACAAAGGGATCGGTGGCAATCTTAAATACCAGTCCGGTTAGCGGCTCATCATCCTGGGGCTGCCTGATGATCTCCTGATCATTCTTGGGATCGATTCCGGTAACAGCACCAACATCAATGGGACTGGGAAGCAAATCGCAAATGGCATCCAGCATCCGCTGAATCCCTTTATTTTTAAATGCAGAACCACAGAGCACCGGGACAATCTCCATATTGATGGTGGCCCTGCGGGCATATTCCATAAATTCTTCAACGGTAATGGAATCCCTGTCTTCCAGGAATTTGTTGAGCAGGGTATCGTCTGAAACACAAACGGCCTCTACCAGCTTCTCTCTCCACTCCTCCACTTCCTCAAGCATTTCCTCGGGGATCTCACAGTACTCGTATTTCATCCCCATCTCTTCGTCCTCTTTCCAGACGATGGCTTTACGCTCGATAAGGTCAACGATACCTTTGAAGTTCTCTTCGGATCCAATGGGAATCTGCATGGGTACGGGGTTGGATCCCAGCTTATCTGCGATCTCCTGAACCACCCGGAGGTAATCGGAACCCACACGGTCCATCTTATTAATAAAAGCGAGACGGGGCACCTTATACTTATCTGCCTGGCGCCATACTGTCTCAGACTGAGGCTCAACTCCGCCCACAGCACAGAATACTGCAACTGCACCATCCAGTACCCTCAACGAGCGCTCCACCTCAACGGTGAAATCGACGTGCCCCGGAGTATCAATAATATTGATCTTGAACTCCTGGTCGTTGTGGTTCCAGAAAGTGGTGGTGGCTGCTGATGTAATGGTGATACCGCGCTCTTGCTCTTGTACCATCCAGTCCATTGTAGCGGCTCCGTCATGGACTTCACCGATGCGGTGGGTGATACCTGTATAGAACAGAACACGTTCTGTGGTGGTAGTCTTCCCGGCATCGATGTGTGCCATGATCCCGATATTCCTAGTATGTTTTAAATCTGGGCTCATAAGTGTCACACACTTACCTTGCAATAAATGCTATTTCAATATTGTTTTAGAACCTAAAATGGGCGAAAGCCTTATTGGCTTCTGCCATACGGTGCGTGTCTTCTTTCTTTTTATATGCACCACCTTCGTTGTTATATCCTGCTATTGTTTCACCTGCTAATTTCTCTGCCATCGATTTACCCGGACGTTTGCGGGCAAAAAGAATCATGTTTTTCATGGCAATGGAGGTCTTGCGCTCATTCCTCACTTCCATGGGAACCTGGAAAGTGGCACCACCAACCCTGCGACTTTTTACCTCTACCTGGGGTGTGATGTTATCCAGCGCCTGCTTGAAAACCTCAAGTGGCGTTTTTCCTTCTTCCTTGGTCCTGGCTTCAATCAGATCCATGGCATTATAAAAAATATCGTACGAAATACTCTTCTTACCGTCGAGCATCATGTTGTTCACAAACTGTGTTACGAACGGATCCTTGTACCTTGGATCGGGCAGTAGAATTCTCTTCTTTGGTTTTGTCTTCCTCATTATAATAATATATATATACTATCGAGTACTGTACACATGCTGCAGTGCACTATTTCTTTTTAGGCATTTTTGTACCATACTTACTTCTTCTCTGGGTCCGGCCTTCAACTCCTGATGTATCCAGGGCACCACGGATAAGGTGATACCTTACACCTGGAAGATCCTTCACCCTTCCACCACGGATCAGAACAATACTGTGCTCCTGAAGGTTGTGACCTTCTCCCGGGATGTAAGCGTTGACCTCCTTCTGGTTGGTCAGACGTACCCTTGCCACTTTACGCATGGCTGAGTTTGGCTTCTTAGGTGTGGTGGTGTAAACACGCACACAAACACCACGTCTTTGCGGACATGAATCCAGGGCAGGAGCCTTGCTCTTGTCGTTCAATTTCTTCCGGCCTTTACGAACTAATTGCTGAATCGTCGGCATATTCTATTGATCTTTATTATATAAACGTCGTTAATTTCGGTTCGCAAAGGTAGAATTTATTTTCAAAAAACAATAATATTTAAATGAATAATTCCCCAATATTCCTCACCCCCTTCGATTTACAGATTTTACAGGGGTTTCCCAAGACCCCTTCGGGGGGATTTTTTTCATTGTTGACATTTTAAACATTCACCTCCACCCAAAAGAGCAGCATCAGGAAAGCATTTTTTACATGAGCTTCCTCCTTTTTTATCAGTTGTTTAGATTCAAAATTTTATTACTTTTGCATCACTATTTCTCAGGCTGATTTAAAAATATTATATATATAATTAACTGATTACCTATTATTTAGATCCCGATGAAGACATATTCGACCAAAGACATTAAAAACATTGCCCTGCTTGGAAACTCCGGAGCAGGAAAAACCACACTTGTGGAGGCCATGCTTTTCGAGGGGGGTGTGATCCCCCGTAGAGGTGACGTAGACCATAAAAACACCGTCTCAGACTTCCATCAAATCGAGCAAGAGAACCAGACCACCATGTATTCCAGTGTGATGTACACCGAATACAATGGCAAGAAGATCAATATCCTTGATGTTCCGGGTGCTGATGACTTCGTTGGTGGAACCGTATCCAGCCTGCATGTGGCCGATACCGGTGTAATCCTGGTCAATGCTCAGAATGGTGTTGAAGTAGGTACTGAAATTCACAGCCGCTGGCTGGAGAAATTTAATAAGCCGGCTGTAGTGGTAATTAACAAGTGTGACCATGACCATGCCAATTTTGACAAGGCTTTTGAGACGATTAAGGAGAGTCTGGGTGCAGACGCTGTTCTGGCCCAATACCCGGTGAATGCCGGACCTGGTTTTGACTCCATTGTGGACATTATTCTGTTCAAGCTTTTCAAGTACCCCAAAGAGGGTGGGAAGCCTGAGATTTCCGATATTCCCGATTCAGAGATGGAGCGCGCCGAAGAACTTCGCAACGAACTGATTGAAAAAGCTGCTGAGAACGATGAAGCTCTGATGGAACTTTTCTTTGAAAATGACGGTCTTACCGAAGATGAAATGCGGAGCGGAATCACTGCAGGCGTAATTGCCCGTGGCATGT
>JAYEOJ010000226.1:0-3594 GCA_034722835.1 Bacteroidota bacterium
TATTAAAATTCGTATGACATGAGCGGCAGTCGGGCTCCATAAGCCATGGCATCCTGGGCTTGATCTCCTCTTTTGAGTATGCTAATACAGGTTCCAGTCCCCTGGCAAGCCGGGCAGACGCATCAATGGAAGGCTGTGTGGCCAGTAATCCAAGCGCATGGTCCTCCATGGTGCCATGGCACTCGGTACAACCTATGCCTACTTCACTGTGCCTGCCCCGGAAACAATTGGTATAGCCCTCCAGGCGGGAAGGATGGCACATATTACATGCCTCCTGGTCCATCCCTGCAAGGTAGTTGGCATGAAATCCATGAATGGCCGTGGAGAAATTCAATACGCCCGGCTTTCCGGGAGCCATCACGGCAGGATCGGCGTGGCAGGACTGGCACAGTTTGGGCTCGCCCTGCTCTGCATCTGCCAGCAGGGTGGTCCCGTTCATCCGATCGTGTGCATCCAGGATATTGATGGCTGTGAGATCGGCCATACCACTAACCTCGTTCCAGGCCCAACCGCCTTCATGGCAGTTCCTGCATCCCATCTCGGTGGAGGTTGGGGCCACTGCCTTGGTCATAGCAAGCAGTTCACCGGTGGATTCATCCTTTGCGCGAATAGTAAACACCGGGTATGGGTTGTAGGTCTTGTTATCCATATAAGGCACCACCGGTATCAGGCGCGCTGCATACACCGGACCATGTACCTCCATGGTTCCGTTTACGCCCTTGCCCATAAGACCGGTTCCCTCGGGCAGATCCACACCAAATATAGCCTCATCATAGTCCCAGAACATGGAATGATATTCCGGATGCTCGAATCCCTCTTCCACCTCGTACTCCATGGTAATGCCACTGGTGACCAGTTCCGGGAGCGGGCCCCTCCTGAAGAGTTGTGCATTAAAGGTATTGGCCGGGGGAAGAAAAGAGAAATACTTCTCATTGTCGGAAATGCAGTGCATCCCCAGATCGTTCCAGACCAGCAATACGTATTCATTGGAATCGGGATTAAAGGGTGGGATTTCCAGCGGCATAGGCTCCACATCGTGTGGCACAGCAGCTACGGTGGTCTTGCCCTGAAGTTCCCTGTAAATATAGGCTGCCACAGCCTTCTTTTCAAGTTCGGTTCCTGCAAAAGGTGGCATATAGGAGTTTACCTTCCCCATGCCTGTTAACATGGCTTCCAGGCCCCGCTCGGTCAACTGATCCGATTTATTCATCACACCATTGTAACCGTCGAAGGTATGGCAGGCCATGCATTGCAGCCGGAATACTTCAGCACCGGCCGCCAGCATATTCTCTTCAGTGACCTCCTTAATCTTCGTCCATTTGGCATGGGCAAGGAAGCCCTCCTGGTTCAGAATCTCCATCTGATCCGGTTTGATCCCGGTGGAGTACATGTGACCGTACAGCACAAAGGGTTTCCTGGCTATCTCGCGCATATATTCAAATCCGGCCATCCAGCCAAAACAGATCACCACCAGCATCAATGCCCCGATCTTCTGAACAGATTGTGATGTCTTAATAAGCGTGAACAGACCCAATCCGAAGAGCAAAATTGAGCTCACCAGAATCAGGGTAATAAATGGGCTGCTCTCCCGGTTAAAGTGGAAGAGGTTTTCAAAGGAGTCGGCGCTGATTACCCGGGTGTAATAGAAGCCTGTAAGTACCAGGATCACAAGAGGGATATACATCCATCGGGCACACAAACGAAATACGGTTTGTCGTGTCTCCCTGTCCTTCAGCCATGCCCCCGTAACCAGTCCGAACACGCCTGCAAAGATCAAGGAGATACAGGTACGGAAGATCAATGAAGGCAGGTGAGTGGGATTAAAGAATCCCTGCCAGAAACCACCGGTTTCGATCCACTTCCCGGGAGTCAGCATAAAGCCAAGGATCCCGTTTATGGTAAAGAGACTGAGCCAGGCAAAAATAAAGTAGAGCCAGCCCAGTGCCATATGAGACCTGGAATCCATCTTCCCAAAACGGTAATGATAGATCAGCAGGGCCACGATCTCCCCGATAAAAAAGACCCACTCAATGGCCCATCCAAACACAAAGGTGTGGATCAGACTGGAAGTGGCTGCCGGGTTCACCAGAGCGATTATAAACCAGATCCCCACGCCACTCATCCCCCCAAAAACCATGGTGAGCAGCAGGAAGAACCAGGTGTGTTTTCTTACATATTCGAGCAGCGCAGAATTTTTTGTCCTTACCGCCCTCCTTTCTGTCAGCACCAGAAAAAGACCACCTCCCACAGCAAGATGAGAAATAACCACATGCAGCACTGCAATGACTGCTATAAACAATCCTCCTCCCACTTGGGGAAGATACCAGACCGGATAGTTCATGATTGGGAAGTTTTAGATTTGAAGATCAGACGGATCATATAGTAAATGGCTATAAGCCCCACCACAAAAATCAGCAGGAAGGCGATCAGGGGTGACTGCTCCCCCATATTCTCAAGTTGTGAGGGCCGGAACAGGTCCTTCAGGTAAGCTCCCCGGGCCAGGTCCCGGACGATGACCATCACCAGGACCTCCAGACCACCAAGAATCATGGCTGAGATAAGTCTACCGGTAAAAGCGCTGTGCAGGATCAATAGTGCCAGCAACCAGCCGGCCACCATCATAAAGGTTGCAAAAAATGATTCACCCATAAAGATCTTCCAGACCGTATCTGGCATGGTCAGCCAGAACCAGCTTCCCACGGCGAACTGGATCACGGTGATCCATCCAAAGATCTTCAGGTTCCGTTTGATCTGACCCTCTTTTTCCGTTTCATCCAGTTTGGAAAAGTGATAGGCAATGGCCCTGCCCAATGCTCCAATGGCAAGGGCAGCAAGCAGAAAGTGCAGGTACCTGGACCAGAGGGTGGGTTCACCCAGGTTCAGGTTCCCCCCTCCGGGATTCTCAAAATACATGCCCCAGCGGTCCGGCTGGATGGCCAGGGTATTGTTGTTCACAAATACAAAGGCAATATAAAGCAGGGAAAGGCTCGTAAATATGAGTCCGCCCTTTGATAAGTTAGGAGCTTTATCGTTTTGTTTCACGAAGATATAGGCCCCGTAATAGGCCAGAATAAGAATGGGAATCACCAGGATCCATGGCACACCCAGCATGACCGAACTGGAGTAGAAAAAATGCCCGTAAAGTACCTGGACAAATAGCAGTGGTGGCACCCCGAAATTAACGGTCAAAGCGACCAGAGTCGGGATGCTGCCCGAAGCCCTCTTCTCATGTTTCCCGGAAAGGAGATCCCACAGAGTAAGCAAACTTCCCCCCAGGAGGAAGTTCATCAGGATCATATGTATGAAGAAGGTGAATACAAGCAACACCTGGAACCATAGCCAGTGAACCGGTATGGTATCGGCTGTTGGAATGATTGAATCGTACATAGCTTGGAATAAGGGTTCACCTAAATATACTAAAATTGGAAAGACCCCGAAGCGCTATTGATGCAAATCAGTTGAGAAAATGATCTTACTCTTCTTCTTCCAGCGGCTTGAATATTGAGGTATCAGAAAGCACTTTCATTTTTTTCATTCCCCAGATATAGAGAACAATTACATAGGGAATAAACAGCAGCAAGAGCCATCCGACCT
>JAYEOJ010000227.1:0-3591 GCA_034722835.1 Bacteroidota bacterium
TTGGCTGCAAAAGGGAAGGAGGCACTTCATCAGATGGGTAGTATAAACCTGGACCCAGAAGATTTCCTGCTTAAAAGTAAATCGCCGGCAACACTGTTTATTACAGCCAGAGAAGGAGAGGATGTGGTATTCAGCGACTCCAAATTACTTGCCCTGGAACTGCCCGAAAAGTGGCTCAAAAAGGATTCCTCCCCGGCCATGATCTCACTCACAGAAGAGCAGTTGATTCCCCTGCTGAATGAGGTTTACCGGCTGCAGGTAGTATTAAATACAGTAGCGGTGGTCCGGGCCAATTTCTATACGCTGGGGATCCTGGCCGATACCTGGGAGTATGTCCGCGAGTATACAAGGGAACGGAACCTTTTCCTGATAGCCGACTCGAGCCGCTTCCTTCGCGGAATCATTGGGGGGAACCAGGTTCCCTTTGTTTATGAACGAACCGGAAACCGCTATCAGCATATTATGCTGGATGAGTTTCAGGATACTTCCCTGTTTCAATACGACAATTTTGGTCCGCTGCTGGACAATTCCCTGGCAGCCGGACAACAGAACCTGGTGGTCGGGGATGTGAAGCAGTCCATATACCGCTGGAGGAATTCCGATTGGAAGATCCTGGCTTCGGAACTGGAAAATGATTTCAGCCACCAGAAGGTGCATATCCGTACACTTTCCAGGAATTTCAGGAGCAGGGAACAGATCGTCAGATTTAACAATACGGTTTTCCAGCTTGCTTCGCAACTGCTTTCCGGGAAGATTGAAAAGGAACTGCTGGGCTCGCCTGTTACCAGGCTTGAAGCGGAACAGGAAGTGGAGCGTTTCAGGAAGGCATATGAGGATGTGGTGCAAGAGATTCCTGAACACCTGATGGGTAAAGGTGGAATGGTTAAGGTGATGCAGTTCGGTGAGGAGGAGTCTTCCTTCCGGGAACAGGTGCTTGAGAAAATTCCACTCTGGGTGGAAGAGATCCAGCGTACGGGGATAGAAGCGGGCGAAACTGCCATCCTGGTTCGCACCCGCAAAGAAGGTGTTGCTGTGGCCAATAAATTGCTGGAACATGCCAGACATACCGGGGAAACACTCAAATTCAGGTTGATCTCCAATGAATCGCTCTTGCTGGTTCATAACAATTCGGTATCAATCCTTGTGGCCCTGCTGCGCTACCTGGTGCAACCGGACCACGAGGTAAATAACACCTTGCTTAAGTATCATTGCTACCTGCTGGAGACCGAAGCAGACATAGATCCGGCTCAACTCTTCGGAACGGATATTGGCCCGGAGGAATACTTTCCCGCTCTCTTTTCCCAGCAGAAGGAGTTGTTAAAGCAGCTTCCGCTTTATGAGCTGATTGAATCTCTGATCGAAATCTTCTCTCTGGGAAGCCGTACAGAGGATCTGCCCTATCTTCAGGCATTCCAGGATGTGGTGATTGATCTGCAGCGGAGGGATCCACTGGGAATCCGGGATTTTCTTGATTACTGGGAACAACATGGCAGCAAATGGGGGATTTCTGTATCCGAAGAGTCCAATGCCATCCGGATACTGACCATACATAAATCCAAGGGCCTGGAATTCAAAGCGGTCATTGTTCCCTTCTGTGACTGGGAAGTGACCACCGACCACAGGAACTCGGAAATCCTCTGGTGTGAGACCGAAGGGACACCCATGGAGAGAATCCCCACTGTGCCTGTAAGATTTACCTCCCGGATGGTACATACTCTTTTCTCAACAGCCTATTACCGGGAACGGATGAAGGGCTATATGGACAAGCTAAATCTTTTATACGTGGCCTTTACCAGGGCCAGGGATATGCTTTATATAGGCTTTCCGGAAAAGAAGTTGAATGGTATCAGGAGCACCGGGGACCTGTTGCAGGCTATTCTGAGCAGGACTCCGCAGAAAGAACCCTGTACTGCGGTTCTTCAATCCTACCTGAAAGGCGATGTAATAGCCATTGGAGAGATGCCCCACTACCCATCCCGGAAACAGGAGGAGGATCCCTGGCAATTCAGATCTTATCCGGTGAACCGGGATATGCGCTCACTGAGAGTGCGACTTCGGAGCGATCAGTATTTTGTGGATGAAGAGGGAATATTCCGTACCGGACGCATGTATGGTACGATGATGCACCAGATCTTTTCCAGGATCAACATCCTGGAGGACCTGCAACAGGTGCTGGATGAGTTGCAGAAAGAAGGGCAGGTTCCCGGAAAGGAACGGGACGAGCTGGAAGCTATGATTCGCCAGAAGTTAAGTGCTCCAATTGTCAGGGACTGGTTCTCAGAAGGCGGGTCAAAGCGTGTCTATAACGAGCGGGCCATCCTTTGTGGCGATGGAGTAATGCTTCGTCCCGATCGTGTAATCGTGGAGGGCGGGCAGCTTACAGTGGTCGATTTTAAATTTGGTGAAATTGAAAAGTCATCCCATGTCTCCCAGGTCCGGAACTACATGGACCGGCTCAGTCAGATGGGCTACAATCAGGTGGAGGGCTTCCTCTGGTATGTAATGTTGGATAAAACCGTAAAGATCTAGTACATGGTATATTCCTGGGGAACAGAGAGAAGGTTAAACGCGTACAGCGACTATTTCAGGATGCACTTCGGAGAGCGTGTGCAGAAAATAACCATTGATGCTGGGTTTACCTGTCCAAACAGGGACGGAACCTGTGGCACCGGGGGCTGTACTTTTTGTGATAACAGGGCTTTTAATCCATCCTATAACAATCCGGAGAAATCCATTGCCGACCAGATCAGGCAGGGCATGGCCTTCCATAAGAAGAGATACCGCAAGGCCACCCGCTACCTGGCATATTTTCAAGCCTATACAAATACCCATGCAAGATTGGAAGATCTGAGTTCAATGTATGAACAGGCGCTGGCCGTGCCCGGAGTGATGGGAATTGTGGTGGGCACCAGGCCCGATTCTGTGAATGGCGAGGTCCTGGATTATTTCCAGGAACTCTCCAAACGCTGTTACGTGGTGCTTGAATATGGGATTGAATCTGTGTTTAACCGGACCTTGCAGCGGGTGAACCGGGGACATGATGTGGAGAAGAGCCTGTGGGCAGTTACTGAAACAGCACAAAGGGGAGTGCGTGTTGGTGGTCATGTGATCATTGGCCTGCCGGGAGAGAGCCGGGATGATTTTCTGGCTACTGCTGATGAGCTCTCCCACTGGCCCCTCAACAGCATCAAATTTCATCAATTACAGGTAATTAAGGGAACTGCCATGGCCATTGAATACAAAGAGAAGCCGGAAGATTTTACAAGCTTTAGCATGGAGGAATACCTTCGCTTGATGATGGAGATCCTGGAACAGCTCAATCCCGCATTCGTGGTGGAACGAATTGCAGGGGAGGTGACTCCGGGAATGGGGATCCGGGATGGATGGGGCATCCGATACGATGGCGTATTAAGGGCTTTTGAAGCACTGCTTCTTAAAAATGACAGCTGGCAGGGAAAAAACTATAAAGCGGACAGATGATGCAGCCCATACTTGAAACACTGGCCATACATCTTGTTCAGACCTCTTCGGGAGACCTGGCTGATACACGGATTCTTCTGCCAAACAGGCGTGCCGGGCTTTTTCTTCAAC
>JAYEOJ010000228.1:0-3588 GCA_034722835.1 Bacteroidota bacterium
CCTTGATGGAATTAACGGCTGTATATACGCAAATTGGAATGGAGAGACAATACTATGTCCTGGAGTTGTTTGATATAGATATTTTTGCTGTGAGAGTTGCGCAGAAAATGCTTGATCTGGGCAATGAAATTAATGAATCTGATGATCCTGCTGATATAGTGATGCAAACTGATTTCCCGGAGATTCAGAAGATGTACCTGAATCTTTTAGTCCAATTATTTGAAAAGCAACAACATACATCGCAATATCCCAGGCTGACTCTTGAGCTGTTATCCGATAGTCTTGACAGTTCTGTAAGAAGAAATATGCATTGGTTTGATGAGGATGCTTCTGCTTTGATTAAGCAAGCCATGCTTGGTGTAATAGACAGCACATCTTCCAAGAAAATCAGAAAGGATTACAGAGAGTTAACAGAGATCTTTTAGAAGCTTATAAAATGAGGCTTAGTCACCCATGAGATAGATTTGCAAACTGTCGTTATTGGTGGAGAAGAGCAGGATCTCTTTGCCCTTGGATAAGCTGAGCTGTGCCACGTCCCTCACCTCACCGTCCAGATATAGACCGCTTTTATGATTGGGCACCGATAGAAAGCTTCCGTCCCCGTTCCCCAGCAGCACGACTCCCCGATTTGCATCCAGATGGCCGAATTTTAACCTGGATCCATAAAAATTACCTGCAAGGATCAGGTCCATATGACCATCACTGTTAAAGTCACCCGATGCAATACTATATACCGGAGACAGCTGTGCAGCTACCGGGAGGTCCGACAGCCTGAATTGCATATTTCCCAGGTTCTCCAGGTAGGAGGAGTTGGGATTGGTGACTTTTAACATGGGGGCATTATCCAGAACTTCAGCAGGAAAGATATCGGTGATGGTCTGATTTGCAAAGGATTGATGATCGGGATACTTGTTAGCCAGGATTGTTAGATGGGATTCCAGATCCAATTTCGAATAGAGAGGGGCGTTCCGGCCTTTGATATAATAGCACATTACACCATCCAGTGTACCATTGTTGTCAAGATCAGAAACATAGATTGTGGCCGGTTCTTCAGGTGTTGGTTTTATCTGGAAGTTCTTCCCTGTGTTTCCAAGCACATAATCGATGTCCCCGTCGTGATCAAAGTCACCCGATTCTATGGTATTCCACCAGCCTTCTGAGCTCTCCATCCACTCCTGCCCCTCCAGCTCCTTAAAACCTGTCCCCGTATTCAGGAATAGCCGGATTGGCATCCATTCGCCCACCAGGATCAGGTCGGGCAGTTCATCTTGATTGAAATCTATCCAAAGGGCGTCGGTAATCATTCCTGGTCTGAGAAGCTCAGGATTTAGCTTTTCGGTCACATCCTGGAAACGGCCTGTTCCATCGTTTTCAAGCACATAGCTTCTGGGAGAAAGCGGGTAGCTACCTGGTGTGAGTCTTCCCCCAACAAAAAGGTCCATATCCCCATCCCTGTCCATATCTGCCGCTTTCACACAGGAACCGCTGGTAAGTGATACAGGAAGACGGTTCCTGGATTTAATAAAATTTCCTGAGCCGTCATTCAGGTAAAGGCGGTCCTGCAGTTCAGCTTCATCGGGGGAGTATTCGTTTCCCCCGCTCACAACGTATAAATCCAGGTCTTTATCTCCATCCACATCAATGAACAATACTCCCAGGTCCTCGCTCCCTGTATCAGATTCAAAACAATGCAAAGTCCTGGCCTTAAAGGTGCCTCCCTTCTCCTGAAGAAACAACTTACCAGGCGATCCCTTTGCTCCACCTATAAACAGGTCGTCCAGACCGTCGCCATTCACATCCCCTGTTGCCATACAGGGTCCCTGGGTGGAAAGTTTCCAGGGTAGCAGGATCTGTTTGAGAAAGTCATTATAGTCATTCTCCGTATGCAGGAAGTGAAGAGGTTTAGGATTGTTCACTTGCATAAAAAGTAAAGGTGGCTCAGTCTTGGCAGGCTCTTCCACATGTACTGCATCATCATTGCGGAGTGTTAGGGTACGGTCCGCTTCTATGTTACTGATGGTCTGTAGGCTCAGATCCGGCCAGGTGATGGTAAGCCGGTCAACTGTGGTGGCATCACCCAATCCAAATATCAGGTTGTGGTCCACCGAAGACATATACCCTCTGGATGGATAAGCCTCCTGGGTATATACCTGGTCCCCGCAGTATACATCGACCCGTGCACCTATTCCCCTGGAATTCTTACCACTTCCTTCCAGTCTGATCTTAAGGAAATGAGTAGCATTGAGGCGTTCGGAATTGTTTCTGTAAACGTGGGCATATTCATTCACATTGCTTACTACCAGATCCATATCCCCGTCATTGTCCAGATCGGCATATGTGGCTCCATTGGACAGGGTGGGATGGGTAAAACCCCAGTCGGTACCCACATTTGTAAAGGTAAGATCTCCCTGATTTTTATACATGTAATTACTCAGTACGGTTTCCGGGATCATGGCCAGAAAATCCATGATGTCCATGGCTGGTTTTCCTTCGCGCCGTTTGATTGTCTCTTCCACATTCCTATCCAGGACATCCATATGCGTCACATTTTTCCCGTATCCATTGGAGATGAATAGGTCTTTGAATCCGTCCTGATCAAAATCGCATAAGAGGGGAGACCAGCTCCAGTTGGTGGCGTAAGGACCTGCATATTGTCCTATCTCCGTAAAATGGGTTCCCCCGCAATTCAGCTGCAGCATATTCCGGGTGGTCTGGTAATACAACCCTACTTCTTCACGGATGGACAGCCTTTCATAGTTATCGGGGCCTTCCACTAGTTTTTGTTCGTAATGATCTTCCGGAAGCATGTCGAGGGTGAAAAGATCGATAAAGCCGTCGTTATTTATATCCGCAGCATCACAACCCATGGATGAGAGAGAGATGTACCTGAAGTACTCTTCCATGCTTTCCCGGAAAGTGCCATCCTGTTGATTGATATAAAAGTAATCCTTCTCGTAATAATCATTACAGACGTAGATGTCGGGCCAATGGTCACCATTGAAATCTGAAATCGCAATTCCCAGACCAAAATTAAGGGCACTGTTGAAAATTCCAGCACTTGAGGTAACCTCGGTAAAGCTGTTACCATCGTTCCGGAACAGTTTCTGCCCGTACCAGGGCTCCCGGCTATGCCGGAATTGCATGAATTCCTCGCGGAACATGGCATACCTGTCCACAGAATGGTTCAATACAAAGAGGTCCAGGTCTCCGTCTTTGTCGTAATCCAGAAAAGCACTGTGAGTGGAATAGGCATTATCTGCAATGCCATATTCTTCAGCCTGCTCTGTAAACGTAAGGTCCCCGTTATTCAGGAACAGGAAATTCTTCCTGAATCGCTGCCTCTTGTCGGTGGAGTTAGCCACATAAATATCCAGGAAACCATCTCCGTTCACATCGGCCATGACAACCCCGTTGCTCCAGGAGTCTGCTGAAGAGATACCGGCTTTCTCAGTAATATCCTCAAAGCGGAAATTTCCCTTATTCAGATAAAGGCGGTTACCCACGAAGTTACCCGTAAAGAAGAGATCAACCAGATTGTCATTATTGATGTCTCCCGCTGCTACCCCGGCACCATTAAACATGTAATTG
>JAYEOJ010000229.1:0-3585 GCA_034722835.1 Bacteroidota bacterium
GCCGACATTACTTTGTCTTTCAGGCCTTTAAATTCACTGACCACCGGTCCGCGGTGAGTAAAGCGATTTACGCGCACAGCGGGCTCATCTTCTCCCTTAATATGGATCTCCTCCTTTACGATCCGCATATCCTGCCATTTTCCGTCAAGCAGGTACTGGTTGCTGTCGGCCGGATTGATAGTTTCCAGGTAGAAGTCCAGGTCATCTACGGTCACATTGGTCATGCCCCAGCCGATGTCTTCATTGTGTCCTGCGATGATATAAGGAGCTCCGGGAAGAACTACCCCTGTCACATTTAGTTTGCCCTCTACTACCTGGTGCATCTGGTACCAGATGCCCGGTGACATCAGCCCCAGATGCATGTCGTTGGCCATAATGGGCATGCCTGTCTCACTTTTCTTACCGGACACGGCCCAGTTATTGGAGGCTTCGAAAACCTGCAAACCCAGTTGATCAATGATCCCGATGGCATCTGCCATTGCAGATTGGAGTTCAAGTGTTTTGTCTGAGCTCATATATTCGGGGAATACCGGGATCTCTTGAAAATTCATTTGGGGCAGCAGCTCCCTCAACAGGGTGTCGGATACTACCTGCTGGATTTTATAAAGTGCCATGTCGGTATTCCAGCCCGATGAAAGGTCCCAGGCCATATACCCAATGAGGTTTAATGAGTGTTCAACTTCCCATGGATCGGGTTTGTATCCCAGCATGGTAAATTCAAAAGAAAGGTTTTTCTGGTTCTTGGAAATATACTGGTTAATTCCATCTGTAAAAGCCTCCATGCAATGTATGATATCAGGGTTGGTCTGAGCAAGCACCCGGTGGGATTTTTTTGTGAATTCCAGAGCCCTGAATAGAAGGTCTGCCTTCACCAGTCCGGGATCAAGCACCTCAGACAGGCGTCCCAGGGTGATCCTTCTCAACAGGTCCATTTGCCAGAGACGATCCTGGGACATTACATAACCCACGGTACGGTAGAGATCCTCTTCATTATCAGCATAGATATGGGGGATGCCCAATGAATCGCGGAACACAGTTACGGGCGCCGACAGGTTCTCAAGATCCACACCCGCGTTGTAATCGGGCAGGGCCCTTGTTTTCACACTATTCAGGAATATCATTCCGCCGGCAACAGCCAGGACAATCACAATCAGAATGACGGTGAGAACGCGCTTAAAAATTTTCATGTCAGGGAAGTTTTAGGTTAGTTTATGGACAGCCTGGCCTTGAGATGAACAGGCTGATGGTCGCTGTATTTAAATCCAAGATCAATGGTTTTTACTTCTTCCGGTTCCATGTTAGGGGACAGGAGGAAGCAATCTATAATTGTTGTAAGCGAGCTGGTCTGATCATAGGGAAAGGCAACACGCCTGTTGGTGGGCAGACTTGCATCATAGGCCCAGTGCCATCCGGGAGCGGGGTAGTCTTTTTCTATAAAGATCAGATCTTCGGTGTCGAAACGATGGGAGGGAAGTTCAGGTTCCAGCCCGAAGGGTGTCTGGTTCCAGTCGCCACCAACAACAACATAGTTTCCTTTCTCATATTCGGAAAGAAGATAAGTGCTGAGGAAGCTCATCTGTTGTGCCCTGAGAGTGCCATCATCATAGGCCGAATTGTGGGTATTGATAACGACCAGTTCCTTCTGATTGTTTAGCTGGTATCGGCTCACCAGAAAGCAGCGGTCCAGCATGAACAGCTTCATGGGCCAGCTGTAATTGCCGGGAAAGCTGTGCCGCTCCACACGGGTCGGACATTCCCTTGACAGGGTCATTAATCCGGATTCTACCTTTCCCATGGGTTCGGAAAGAGGGATGGGCACAAAGCCCACATCGTAGTTTTTACCAAAACTACTGTGGTATCCCTCAAACTGATCCTGTATAAGCTGGTATTGATTCTGATGATAACTTCTTTTTGAATTCTGATCCACTTCCTGCAGCAGGATCATATCAACATCCCTGTAGGGTTCCAGGGTGACTGTGATTCCCTCCATGTTGGCCATAACTCCCTCCCTGCTCGGCCGCATCTGCTTCCCGCCATCGTAGAAGAAATCCATGGATGCATCCAGACCGGCATATCCAATGTTCCAGATCAACAGATCGACCTGAAGAGAATCGTCAAGGGTATCTTGCTTACATTCAACGGATTGGACGCTTATCTCGTCGGGACTATAATCATCAATGGTGGCGTAGAGAAGGAAGAGTAAGAAAGCTCCCACAAGGACAAGAAGAACATATAACAGAGGGCGAATAATCTTCATTTTTATTGACTTAGAAAGCTAAAAGTACTTAATTATCTGTTTCTATTCAGATGGCTGATTGGAAATAATTCCTAAATTGTCCAGCCTAAAACCTTCGTCTATGAAAACCCGACTGTTTTCGCTTGGCCTGTTACTGTGCCTGTCCATCTCGCTAATTGCCCAGGATGCTGATTCCACCTCGACCAAAAATGAAGAAAAAATTAAAAGCGGATTTAGCTTTGGGGCAGTTCCTGCTGTGGCTTATGACTCAGACATTGGCTTCCTTTACGGGGCGATTGTAAACCTGTACTGGTTTGGTGATGGATCCCGCTATCCCAAGTATGATCATTCTGTCTACCTGGAATGGTCCAGAACCACCAAAGGAAAGGGGATTAATCAGATCACCTACGATACGGATAAACTGATCCCGGGCATAAGAACCTTTTTAGAGGCTACCTACCGGATAGACAAGGCACTTGATTTTTATGGGTTTAATGGTTACCAGGCGGTCTATGATGCTGATTTTGAAGATACATATGACTCGGAAGGACTAGCCAATCGCCTGTTTTACAGGTATTCCAGGAACCTTCTTAGGTTGACGGCTGATTTCCAGGGAGAGTTAATTGGACAGAAGTTGCGGTGGCTGGGAGGGATCTCTTATTATGGCAATAAGATCGATTACGTGGACGTGGATGATCTTAACGAAGGAAAAGATGAAGATGATCTGCTGTCACCGAATTCACTTTATGGCAGTTACCTGGATTGGGGAATGATCAAGGCGGACCAGGCACAAGGAGGGAACCATACGCTTCTGAAGGGCGGATTGGTTTATGATACCAGGGACAATGAACCCAATCCGTTCACCGGTGTCTGGTCGGAAATGCAGTTGCATTATGCTCCGTCTTTCTTAAGCAATACGGACTACGGGTATGGCAGGATCGTATTGACCCACCGGCAGTATTTTACCCTGATTCCCACATGGATGAACCTGGCATACAGGCTTTCCTATCAGGGAAAAATTGGTGGAGAAATGCCGTTTTATATGATGCCTTACATGTTCCAAACGGCTCCGAAGCTTACCAAGGATGGAGTGGGAGGATCAAAAACTGTCCGGGGGATCCGACGCAATCGGGTAGTGGGTGATGGCTTTGTTTTTGGAAATCTCGAGTTACGTGGCAAAATCCTGAAAACTTCCCTGTTCAATCAGAATTTCTATGTTGCTCTTTCTGCCTTTGCGGATGCAGGGATGGTTACACAGAAATACAATTTTGACAGTTCAGGAATGCCCGACGTCATGCCGGATGATTTGCCAGATGAGATTATTGACCTGGATGCCAAAGAGGTTCCCC
>JAYEOJ010000230.1:0-3567 GCA_034722835.1 Bacteroidota bacterium
TGGAACAGACCTCTCTTGAGAACAGCTATGATGAGTTGGAGTTCCTCGGTTTTGCGGTGACTATTCCTGCTTTTGAGCTGCTTCAGACTGCCTTCAGGGGAGAGATCCTGTCCCGGCAGATGATGGAGAACCTGGGCAGAAAGGTACGTATGCTGGGCAACCTGGTTACCGTAAAGAATGTGCGTACCAAACAGAAACAATGGATGAATTTCGGCACATTCCTGGATGTGGAGGGTGAATTCTTTGATGTGGTCAATTTTCCCGATTCCCTGAAGCGGCATCCCTACAGGGGGAATGGAATCTACCTGCTTTATGGTGAAATTACCGAAGAGTTTGGATTTCCCGGGATGACGGTGGAGAAGATGGCCAGACTCCCCTATAAACCCGATCCCCGCTACTAATTATTAACCATTAACTATCCAATCTTTTAATATTCACGATCCCCTTAACACGTTTCAGTTTACGGATAAGTCCTTCAAGATGCTGGGTATCCTTCACAAAAAGGGTGATGCTGCCATCGAACATTCCATCATTCGAATCAATGGAGATGGATCGCATATTGACCTGCAGGTCCTTGGAGATCACATCCGAGATATTGCTGACAATGCCCAGGTCGTCCATCCCTGTAATGCGCAGGGTGACAGGAAAAGATGCATCCTGATCACTGCTGTTCCAGCGTGCCTTAACTACCCTGTAACCATAACGGGAAAGCATTTGTTGTGCATTTGGACAGTTGGTCCGGTGTATGCTGATCCCTGAACTGATGGTGACAAATCCAAAAATGGCATCTCCCAGGATGGGGTTGCAGCAGGGTGCCAGTTTATAATCTATATTGGCCAGCTTCTCATCGATAACCAGGTAGTCGCCCGACTCCCTGGAGGCGGTTTTTATAAACCGGTCGACCGATTCCTCCTCAATCCTTTCTGGTTTTATTTCAGCAGGTTTCTCACTGGCGGTAAGCAGTTCCTTGATCTGGAGGAGATCCACCTTCTCGGTGGCCACATCGAAATACAGGTCGGTGGCATCCCTGTATTTAAAGTGCTGTATCACTTTTCTGATACTGCTGTCGTCAAATTCGACTTTCCAGTTCCGGAATCTTCTTTTTAAGATCTCCTTGCCGTGTTCAGCCTCTTTCAGTTTGGCCTCTTTGAGGGCCTGCTTGATTTTTCCCCTGGCCTTGGAAGTCACCACCACATTGAGCCAGTCCATCTTGGGTTTCTGACTCTTGGATCTCAGGATTTCCACCTTATCACCATTTTTAAGCCGGTAGCGGATGGGAACATTTTTCCCATTGACACGAGCTCCGGCACAGGTAGCCCCCACGTCTGTGTGGATATCAAATGCGAAATCCAGGACCGTGGCATCCTCTGGAAATTTTTTCAGATCGCCATTGGGTGTAAAAACAAATATCTCTTTACTGAACTGGCTCAGCTTCAGATCCTCCATAAAGTTTGAAGCATCCATTTCAGAATTTTCCAGTGTCTCTCTTACCCGTTCGATCCATCTGTCAATACCGATCTGTCCCTTGATCCCTTTATACTTCCAGTGGGCAGCCAATCCCTTCTCGGCAATCTCATTCATTCTTGTTGTTCTGATCTGCACTTCCACCCAATCACCTCCTGGAACAACCACAGTGGTATGCAAGGATTCATATCCATTGGACTTGGGTGCGGAGATCCAGTCTCGCAAGCGCTCCGGATTGGGCTGATAGTGGTCCGTAATAATACTATACACCTTCCAGCAGTCAGCTTTCTCCTTCTTTAAAGGAGTATCGATAATGATCCGTATGGCGAATTTATCGTAGACCTCTTCAAACTCCACCTTCTGTTTCTTCATTTTGCGCCAGATGGATGAAATGGCTTTGGGTCTTCCCTTGATCTCTGCCCGGAACTTTTCCCGCTCAAGGTCTTCCTGCAGGGGTTGAATAAACTCCTTGATAAAACGATCTCTTCGTTGAGTGGAAGCCTTAAGTTTTGCAGCGATTGAGTTATACTCTTCAGTTTCCAGAACACGCATGGAGATGTCTTCCATTTCAGACATCACATTATATAAACCAAGCCTGTGAGCCAAAGGAGAATAGATGAACCTTGATTCACAGGAGAGTTCGATCTGCTCTTTTTCATTCAGGATCACCATCTGTCTCATGAGGTAAAGCCTCTCTGCAATTTTTACAAGGATGACTCGAAAATCCGTGGCCAGTGTCAGAATCAGGTTTCTCATGTTCTCGGCCTGACCCTGAGTGGTGGTGGTGTCCAGATTACTGATTTTTAAGAATTCCTCAATTACAGTGGCTGTTCGCTCTCCAACTCCCGACCTGATATTCTCACTTGATAGATGATTCAGATCAACACAGTGTAAGAGCAGTGTGGCAGAGACCCCGATGGCATCCATGCCCAGTTCCTTTACCGCCATCTGTGCCAATCCGGCTGAAAATTTTACCAGGGGAATGCCATTGAACTCCTGTTTTTCTCCCGAATTTTCCATCAGGAAGGCAAAGGACTTTTTTACCAGCGCAAGCGAGCATTTGTCGTACTCTTCACCACAAATGCCCATAAGCTCCCTGAACTGAGCCAGTATCTCCTTCTGCAGAATTTTGGAATATTTTTCAATGACATCCATGCGGGCTGTTTTCGCATGGTAAAAGTAATTAATTTATACAGGGAATTATCACTTCAAAGGTGGAGCCTTTGCCGGGTTCGCTGGTAATGGTCAGCTCCCCGTTGTGGATTTTAGTAAATTCCCGGACCAGGGTCAGGCCCATACCAGCTCCCTTTTCATTGGCTGTGCCCCTGCGGCTGCCACCACCGTTTTGAGCTACTTTATTTGTCTCCTCTTCGGTCATACCGATCCCCTGATCTCTTACCCAGAAATGGACCATTCCATCCACATTACTGAGCCCGATGGTGATGGTTCCTCCTGGGTTTGAGAACTTGATGGCATTGGAGATCAGGTTCCTGTAGATGGTCTCCATCATCATTTTATCAGCATAACAGCTGTAGGTCCCGCTGATCTCACTGACAAACTCAAGGCCTTTGTTTTTTGCACTTTCGCTGTAAAGTGACAGACAGTTTCGTACCAGTGTATTGAGCTTCACCTCTTCCGGGTGATAGTTTGAAGCTCCCTCTTCCAGACGGGACCAGTGCAGCAGATTCTCCAGTAATTCAAGGGAATAGGAGGCAGAATTCTTTAGATTTCCCAACAGCCTTGGCCGGTCTATTTCTACCTGTTGGTCACCTTCGATCCTGTTTAATACTTCCACCGCCGTCAACTGGTTCCCGATGGTCCCACGCAGGTCGTGGGCAATGATGGACATCATTCTGTCCTTGGTTTTATTGACCTGGTCCAATTTCAGGTTCTGGGTGGTAATCACCAGGTTCTTCTCTTCCAGCTTTAAGGAGGATTTTCTAAGACGACGCATAAAGTGTAGTACCAGGATTAATCCAAGCAGTAAGGCTGTGGCAATGGCCAGGATTGAGTAATAAATGGTGGTTCTTTTCCTGACCAGCAACTGGTCAAGATTGGACTGAATTCTGAGATTTTCAACTTCCTGCTGAAGGGTCTTCGAGC
>JAYEOJ010000231.1:0-3565 GCA_034722835.1 Bacteroidota bacterium
CTTCAACGGGTTCAATACCGCCATGACCCGGGGAGCCTTCTTATTGAGATCCTCTCTGATGGCAAATTCCAGCAATCCCACATCGTTCTGTGCCATGACCTTGGTGTAACCAATGCTGTCATTGAAATTCCGGATCGCCTCTGGAGTATATCCCCTTCGTCGCAGTCCTGTAAGGGTAGGCATCCTGGGATCGTCCCAGCCATTTACATGACCCTCCTTTACAAGGTCAAGCAAAACCCGTTTGCTCAACACGGTATAACTCAGGTTCAGGCGATTGAATTCGGTTTGTCGTGGCCTGTAATCATCACTCATCAGATGCTCCACCAGCCAGTTATAAAGCGGACGGTGGACCTCAAACTCCAGGGTACAGAGGGAATGAGTAACTCCCTCGAAGAAGTCGGACTGTCCATGGGCGAAATCATACATGGGGTAAACTTTCCAGGAATCGCCGGTGCGATGGTGCGGATGGAACAGGATCCGGTAGATGACCGGGTCGCGCATATGCATGTTGGGAGAGGCCATATCAATTTTAGCCCGCAGTACCCGGGAACCTTCTGGAAATTCCCCCGTATTCATCCGCTGAAACAGATCCAGGTTTTCTTCTACGGAGCGATCCCGGAACGGACTGTACGTTCCCGGTTCGGTGGGAGTGCCCTTCTGACTGGCAATCTCTTCGGACGATTGGTCGTCCACATAGGCCAGGCCTTTTTTAATCAGGTCGATGGCAAAATCATAGAGCTTTCCGAAATAATCCGAGGCAAAATACTCCCGGTCCTCCCAGTCAAATCCCAGCCAGTGAATGTCCTCCTTAATGGAATCCACATACTCCACATCTTCCTTGGTAGGATTGGTATCGTCGAAACGGAGATTGCACTTACCCCCGTACTGCTCAGCAATTCCGAAATCCAGGCAGATGGCCTTGGCATGACCAATATGAAGGTAGCCGTTGGGTTCCGGGGGAAATCGTGTATGGACCCGACCATCATCTCTTCCAGTGCGGATATCCTCCTCAACCATGGCCTCGATAAAGTTGAGACTCTTCTTTTCTCCCGTATCTTCTTTATGCTCTGTCATTTTTCTAGCTCTTAAAGTCCACAAAATTAGTAAATCTGGCGGACTTCAGGGTACCTGTCAAAGCAACTTCAGATTTTACTCATGTTCTACTCCTGATAGATGGAGTCGGCCGGATTTGCAGTAGCTGCCTTATAGGATTGGTAGCTGACCGTAAGGGCCGTTGGAAGCAGGATTAACAGGATGGTCCAGAGGAAGATCAGCGGACTTATCTGGTAGCGGTACACAAAGTCCTGGAGCCAGTCAGTCATCAGGAACCAGACAGCAGGTATGGAGAGGGCAAAGGAGATCAGGATCAGCAGCAGGAACTCCCAGGAAATCATTCTGAGGATCCGTTCAATGCTGGCTCCGAATACCTTTCTGACTCCAATCTCACGCGTGCGTCGCTCGGTGGTATACGAGGCCAGTCCAAACAGTCCCAGGCAGGCAATAATGATGATCAGAATGGTAAAACCAGCAAAGACTGTTCGTCGATTCTTATCGTTGCTGAATTGTTCCATAAAATCATCCTCCAGGAAAGCATACTCGAAGGGCTTTCCCGGAAATAATTCTTCCCATCTCTTCCTGATAAATTCCAGGGTGGCCTCTGCGTTTTCATCTGCCAGCTTCACGTATAATATCGGGTTATTCAAACGATAGAGCAACATCAAAGACTCCACCTCATTGTACATTCCTGTCTGATGGTAGTCTTTCATCACTCCGATCACCTGGCCCATGATCTGGGCTCCATCACCCAGCTGTACCCGTTTTCCTATGGGCTCGTCCCAGTTAAGTCGTGCTGCCAGTGCTTCATTGACCAGAACGCCTGTCAGGGTGTCCCCGATAAAATCCCTGGAAAAGTCTCTTCCCTCTACCATCTGGATCCCCAGGGTCTCTACAAAATCATGATCGACCACCGCAAAATTGATCCCTCGTTCATCCATCCCATCGGTAGTCTCTATCTGGAAAATAACCTTGCCGGAGCCATTTCCTATCCGGGTATTTGTCAAACCAGCATGTTCTATTTGCGGATTTTCAAGTAGCTGCTCTTTGAGCACCTGCATATTATTCATGGGCTCATTGTCGGGAAGCTGCAGGGAGACCACACGCTCCATATTCCAACCCTGTTCCTTGTTTTGCATATAGTTGAGCTGGTTTATCACAACGAGTGTGCTGGCAATCATCACCCCGGAGATGGTGAATTGAATGACCGTCAGCACCTTTCGGAAAATGCCACGGGAGGTGCCCGACTGGGTAACGCCCTTCATCACCATCACCGGCGAGAACCTTGATAAGAAAATGGCAGGATACATCCCTCCAAGGATCCCCACCAGCAGCATAATACCGATTAGACTGAGAATGGCCACGGGCCTGCCCAGTACATCCAGGGAAAAATCCTTACCTGAAAGCATGTTGAGCTGTGGCAGCAATATCATAATGAGGCCAATACTTAGTGCCAGCGAAAAGAAGGTAAGCAGGGTTGATTCTGCCAGAAACTGGGTAACCAGCAGCCTGCGGCTGGACCCGATTACCTTGCGCAGGCTGATCTCTTTGGCCCGCTTGGCCGACCGTGCTGTAGCCAGACTGATGTAATTCAGGGTGGCAATTAACAACAGGAAGAAAGCAACCACACTGAAAATGATTACATACTGAATGCTCCCTGTGGGCTGCGGCTCCATACCACTATCTGAACGAAGGTGAATATCTGTAAGCCTCATTAGCTCATACTCAATGGTAATTCCGATGCCCTCAAAGATGGTGGCCATATAGCGCTCATACATCTCCTTCATTTTCTCCTGGAGAATTGCTGCATTTTCACCCTCCTGTAACAGCAGATAAGTAAATACTCCGAAATTGCCCCAGCTTCCCATTTGAGCCGGAAGACTGTTCCGGGAAACCAGTCCATCAAACAGAATGTGGGAGTTCCTGGGAACATCCTCGATTACAGCAGTGATGGTATAGATCTCATCTCCAACATTCAGGGTATTTCCTAGCGCTGGTTCGCCACTGAAATAGCGATCCGCCATGGTTTCGGTTAATACGATGGAATTGGGCTTATCCAGTGCATCATCGGTACTTCCCTCCAGGGTCTTATAGGTGAAAATATCAAAGAAGGTGGAATCGGCATACATCACATCCTCTTCGGTAAATTCAATATCCCCGTTTTTAAACAGAGCCCGCTGGAATTGAAACAGCCGTGTAACGCTCTCCACCTCCGGGTAATCCTCTTTCACCTGTGCCGAAAAGGGAATCTGTGCCACGATCCAGGTAAACTCATCATCTGTTTCGGCGATGTGCGACTGCACCCGGTAGATCCGGTCGCCGTTTTCATGGTACTGATCAAAGCTCAGCTCATCACTTACGTAGAGAATCAGGAAAATGGCACTGGTAATTCCCAGGGTCATCCCCAGGATATTCAGAAAACTGTAACCAAATTTATTGGTGATCTGCCGAAAGGCATTCTTTACAAGACTTTTAAACATATTTAAATGTATGGCAAGCTCTCTGGATAAAA
>JAYEOJ010000232.1:0-3561 GCA_034722835.1 Bacteroidota bacterium
CGATGGTTTCTTTATGGCGGTGGACCTGCCCGGGGAGAAGGTGGACTGGGAATTTGAGAACAAGGAGGCCAATGAGCCCTTTATCGGATCCCCGGCCATCTATGGGGATCATGTTTTTATCGGGAACCGGGATAAATTCGTTTACTGTCTGAACAAAAAGAGCGGAAAGCTGGTCTGGAAGTATAACACCGGTGGACCGGTGGATGCATCGCCGGTTGTAATCGGGAACAAAGTGCTGGTAGCAAGCATGCGGGGCGACCTGTTTTTACTTGATCGCAGAAACGGGAAACTCTCGTGGACCTATGAACTGGGGACCTCCGTTTATGCCAATCCGGCTGTGGTGAACAACCGGATCTATGTGGCTGGAGATGACGGTCGTGTTTATTGTTTTGGAAAGAAATAGAAAGGAAATCAAATGAATATAATGCATATCATCCCGGGTTCCGGGGGAAGCTTTTACTGCGGAAACTGTCTGCGCGACTCCAAGTACGTGGAGGCCATGCGGAAATCGGACCATATGGTTAGGAAACTCCCCATGTACCTTCCGCTCTTTGCCGATGAGCATGATCTGAGCAGGGAAGTCCCGGTCTTTTACGGGGCGATCAGTATTTACTTCAAGCAGCTTTTTCCCATATTCAGAAAGGCGCCGGGCTGGGTGGACCGTGCCCTGAACTCCAAGCCCATGTTAAAACTGGCCTCCAAATTTGCCGGTTCCACCCGGGCCAAGGGACTGGAAGAGATGACCATCTCCATGTTGCTGGGCGAAGAAGGCCAGCAGAAGGAAGAGTTGCAGAAGATGGTCGACTGGATCGTGGAGAATTGTGATCCCGATGTGATTCACCTGTCCAATGCCCTGCTGCTTGGACTGGCTCACCAGTTAGGCGAACGCATGCAGGTACCTGTGATTTGTTCCCTGCAGGATGAAGATGTTTGGGTGGACGTGATGAAACCCTCGGCAGCCGTGAGTGTCTGGAAACTGATGTCGAAAAAGGCGGACCATGTGGCAACATTTATCTCTGTCAGTGACTACTACGCAGAGGTGATGAAAGAGAAGATGTCTTTGCCGGAGGAAAACGTGGCTTCTGTACACGTCGGAGTGGACCCGGCCGACTACACCTTCAAACCTGTATCGGAGAAGAAACGGAACATCGGGTATGTGTCACGCATGTGTCACAGCAATGGACTGGACATACTGGTGGATGCCTTTATCCTCCTGAAGAGAAGGCCCGGGTTTGAGGATGTGAACCTGGTGCTCACAGGCGGATCCACCGGAGATGATAAAAAATTCCTGAGCGATATCCGGAGCCTGATCAGGGAGAATGGTCTGCATAAGCAGGTGGAATTTCACGACGACTTTGAGGAAGAAGGACTCAGGGAATATCTGGAAAAGGTATCGGTGGTGTCCGTACCGGTTCGCAATGGCGAGGCTTTTGGCATCTACCTGCTGGAGTGCATGGCTTCAGGAATTCCCGTGGTACAGCCGGCCCTGGGCGCTTTCCCGGAGATTGTTGAACTTACGGGTGGTGGCGTCATCTATAAGGAGAATACCCCGGAAACCCTGGCCCTGGCTCTGGAAAAACTGCTATCCGATCCCAAAGAGATGGACCGCCTGAGCAAAGCCGGGAAAGAGGGGGTGGACAAGCATTTCCATATTGATGTGCAGGCAGCAAGAATGGTGGAGGTGTATGAGCGTGCCATCAGGGCCCATAAAGAGAACAGCTAAAACAGAGATCTTATGACCTTACTTTCTCTTGAACATATTAACAAAGGATTTGGTAATCCCGGCGATTCAAGCTTTCGTCCGGTGCTGAATGATCTCTCCCTGCAGGTAGAGGAGGGAGAGCGTATTGCCATCCTCGGACCCTCCGGGTCAGGTAAGACCACCCTGCTGAACCTGGTGGGCGGACTTGATAGTCCCGACGAAGGCAGTGTGCAGTTTCGGGGGGAAGACATTACCGGCTACTCCAGCCAGGAGATTGATTTGTACCGGAACCGGCAGATTGGCTTTGTGTTCCAGTTCCATCATTTGCTGCCCCAGTGCACCCTGCTGGAAAATGTATTGATCCCCACCCTGGTGCAAACAGACAGGAAAGCCCGTAGCGAGAGTGCTGCACGGGCAGAGGCCCTGATGAAACGGGTGGGAATCTGGGAATTCAGGAACAAACTGCCCGGAATCCTCTCCGGGGGAGAGTGTCAGCGTGCCGCCGTGGTACGCGCCATGATCAATTCTCCATCCATCCTGCTGGCCGATGAGCCCACCGGGGCCCTCGACAGCGAGAATGTGGAGAACATGGCTGATCTGTTGATGGAACTGAACCGGGAAGACGGCCTGACCCTGATGGTGGTCACCCACTCCATGGAACTGGCCCGTAAAATGGGAAGAACCCTGGAACTTAGAAACGGTAAACTGCATCAGATCTGATTCACCTTATCAGGAATATGACTGTCCTCAGATTCATATACAATAACCTTCGTTATTACGTCCGGAAGAACCTCCTGCTGGCTCTGGGCGTGGCCATCAGTGGAGCGGTGCTTACCGGGGCCCTGGTGGTGGGCGATTCGGTGGATTACAGTCTGAACCGGATTGTGGAGCATCGCCTGGGAGAGATTACCCATGTACTGAAAGCAGGGGATCGCTACTTTACAGGGGAACTTTCGGAACGGGTTGAAGCCCGGTTGCAGATCCCGGTCTCTTCCATCCTTCTGCAGGAGGGAAGTGCAGTGGCCGATGGCGGTGCACGTCGCATGAACCATATCCAGGTCATGGGTGTAGAGCCTTCCTTTGACGGCCTGACCGGTTTGGAAGATTACTACAGCAAGCTGTCGGGCGATTCGGTCATTGTCAGCCGGAACCTGGCCAACAGGCTGAGCGTGGAGGTGGGAGATGAGCTTCTATTGCGGATTGAGAAGGCAAGCCTGATCCCCCTGAATGCCCCCTTTGTTTCTGATGCTGAAAGCGTGGTTACCCTACGGGCCACCATCAAGGCTGTGGCGGGGGATCCGGAGCTGGGACGTTTCAACCTGAAGGTATCCCAAACCGCTCCTTTCAACATTTTTATTTCCTTAGGCCGCCTGGAGGACTTGATGGATTTTTCCGGAAGGATCAATGTCATGCTGTTCCGGGCAGATGAACAGACCAGCAGGGATGAGATCTGGGAGGCAGTAAGAACGCAGTTCTCAGCAGCCGATGCCGGACTGAAACTGAAAAAGCTGGAGGACCTGCAGCAACTGGAAGTCACCAGCGACAGGGTATTTATAGATGATGTGCTGTCCACATCCCTCTTTGGTGCAGCGGAGAATAGCGAAGGGATCCTTACCTATTTCGTGAACCGCTTCGAATCAGCACAGGGTTCAACACCATACTCATTTGTATCCACGCTTCCCTCTGAGCTTTTGAAACCAGGGGAAATGATCATCAACGACTGGCTGGCCGAGGACCTGTCGGCAGCAGTGGGGGATAGCCTGCAACTCAGCTATTTCATGGTGGGTCCCCTGCGCGAGCTGACCGATACCACCACCACCTTTGTGGTCCGCTCCATTGTGCCCATGGAGGGAAGGTAT
>JAYEOJ010000233.1:0-3540 GCA_034722835.1 Bacteroidota bacterium
AATCAGCTGGTTATGGGCGATATAGCCATCGCCGGGGGTTTGATAATCCCTTTGGGGCTGGCTGCCTCCACATTCTCCTCGGCCATCGGCTCCATTCTGGTGGCACCAAGAACCCTGCAGGCCCTGGCCGGAGATAGTTCCTTCCCATCCCGGAAGGTCAATCGTTTCCTGGAGAAGGGCAGGGGAGAGACCAATGAACCCTTTAACGCCACAATTGTAACAGTAATCATAGCCCTGGTATTTGTGGTAATGGGAGATGTGAATACCGTGGCCGGAATTATCACCATGTTCTTCATGGTCACCTATGGTTCGCTCTGCCTGATCTCCTTTCTGCACCATTTTGGATCGGCTCCTTCTTACAGGCCATCCTTCCGCTCCAGGTGGTTTCTATCCCTGGTAGGCTTTGTGGCTTCCATCTGGGTGATGTTCAAGATCAACACCCTGTTCGCCCTGGGAGCTTACCTGATAATGATCCTGCTCTACCTCTATATCAACAACTACCACAGGGACCGGAAAGGCCTGGTATCCATCTTTATCAATGCCCTTTTTCAACTGAACAGGAACCTGCATGTTTATGTTCAGCAATCCAGGAAGTCCAGAAGTAAAGAAGAGTGGAGGCCCAGTGCCATATGTATTTCCAGGGACTCCTTTAAGCGTGATGGCGCCTTCCAGTTGTTGAACTGGATCAGTCACAAATATGGTTTTGGAACCTACATACATTTAATCGAGGACTATTACTCAAATTCGAGCCGCCTGAAATCGGAAGAAGAGCTGGAAAAACTGATCAAAAGCTATAGTGGTAAGGGAAGCCATGTGTATGTGGATACCATGATTTCACCTTCTTATACTTCCGCAGTGGCACAGGCCATTCAGCTTCCCGGAATCTCGGGGATGGAAAATAATATGGTGATTTTTGAATACGACCGCGGAAATCCTGAAAGCCTGCAGGCAATTGTGGAGAATTTTTCCCTGGTCAATGCGGGCATGTTTGATGTCTGTATCTTCGGAAGCTCCAAAAAAACCATCAATTTTAAAAACGACATCCATGTCTGGATACGGAGTGACGACTATGAGAACTCCCACCTGATGATCCTGCTTAGCTTTATTATCCAGGGGCATCCTGCCTGGCGGAGGAGTGAGATAAAAATCTTTGATGTCTGCAGCCGGGAGAATGAGCAGGAGACCAGAAAGAACCTGGAAGATCTGGTAAAAACGGGGCGTCTTCCAATCACCTCAAAAAATATCCAGGTGCTTGTGGAAGAATCGGTCCCCAATACACGAAAACTGGTTAATGAACATTCGGCCAATGCGGGCCTCTGCATTATTGGCTTTCATGCCGGTGTACTGAAGAAGCAGGGGGTGAGGACATTTGACCGCTTCGACGATCTTGGCAATATCCTCTTTGTCAATGCCCACTCCCAGAAGGAGATTGGCTAATCTTGTAATCGCAATGAACTGAACCACAACTCATTTGTTCTTTAGCTATACTATTTTCATTACTGTATGACAAATATTATTCACGCATGATAAATCAAACAAAACTCGTCATAGGACTAATCGCTTTTGTAATGCTGTTTTTAACAGCAACAGCTTATGGACAGGAATCGCAGGAATCTGATGCCGCGGCACTGGCAAAAGCCACCCAGAATCCCGTGGCCGCAATGTATAGCCTGCCATTTCAAAACAATACCACCTATGGGTATGGGCCATATAATCGTGCCCAGAACATTCTGAATATTCAACCTGTATTGCCCTTTTCATTGGGCGATAAGGTCAATTTAATTAACCGGATTATTTTACCCATAATTACGCAGCCATCATCTTCTGAAGACTTAAGCACAACAGGGACCGGGGACATCAACTGGACAGCTTTTCTATCACCATCAAAGGCGGGAAAAATTATCTGGGGTATTGGTCCTGCACTTCAAATACCCACTTCATCATCGCGTGAGTTTGGAAGCGGTGAATTTGGAATGGGACCATCATTGGTTGCCTTAACCATGATTGAATCATGGGTTGTGGGGATTGTTACAAATAATGTCTGGACCTTTGGTGATATAGCTGAGAATAAATTCTTATTTCAGTATTTTATTAACTACAACCTGCCAAAAGCATGGTACATAGTTTCGGCTCCCATCATGACAGCTAACTGGAACGCAGATTCAGATCAGCGTTGGATTGTGCCATTTGGAGGAGGAGTTGGTAAGGTCTTTAAAGTCGGCAAACTCCCTCTGAATTTTAATGCACAGATCTATTACAATGCAGTTAAGCCAGATGGAGTAGGAAATGTGCAATCAAGATTTCAACTACAGTTTCTATTTCCGAAGAAATAGCACTATTTAGATATAGATACTCTCCTGGAGGGCCATGATTGCCTCATCCTCAATATAGTCATCATAATCCATCAGTTTATCGATAATTCCATTGGGGGTAAGCTCGATGATCCGGTTACAGACCGATTGAATCACCTCGTGGTCATGAGAGGACATAAAGATGTTTTCGGGATACTTGAGGAGGCTGTTGTTAAAGGCCTGGATGGACTCCAGGTCCAGGTGGTTGGTGGGCGTATCCAGAATCAGGGCGTTGGCATTGCTAAGCATCAGGCGGGAGATCATGCAGCGCATTTTCTCTCCACCGGAAAGAACAGAAACGCGTTTGTAAACATCTTCTCCTGAAAAAAGCATTTTCCCCAGGTAACCCCTGATATAAGCTTCCAGGGTGTCGTCAGAAAACTGGCATAACCAATCGAAGAGGCTCAGGTCGTTCTTGAAAAAGCCTGAATTATCCAGTGGAAGGTAGGTAGTAGTAATGGTTTGTCCCCACTCATAGCTACCCGCATCGGCTTCCTGGTGACCGTTGATAATCTCAAAAAAAGCAGTCATGGCCCGGGGATCCCTGGAAAGGAAGATAATTTTGTCGCCTTTGTTGGCCTGAAATTCCACATTTTTAAAAAGTACGGTTCCATCCACACTTGCACTTAATCCACTTACATCCAGTATTCTATCGCCTACTTTACGCTCGGGAGTGAAAATAATGCCGGGATATTTCCTGGTAGAGGGCTTAATATCTGCAATATTCAGCTTCTCAATCATCTTTTTGCGGCTGGTGGTCTGTTTTGACTTGGCTACATTTGCACTGAATCTTGCAATGAACTCCAGCAGCTCTTTTTTCTTCTCCTCTGCTTTTTTGTTCTGCATCTGCTGCTGTCTCAGTGCCAGTTGACTGCTCTGGTACCAGTAGCTGTAGTTTCCGGCAAACATCTGGATCTTACCAAAATCGATATCCACAGTATGCGTACTGATGGCATCCAGGAAGTGCCTGTCGTGGGATACCACCAGGACAGTGTTCTCATAATTAGCGAGGTAGTTTTCCAGCCATCTGACTGTATCCAGGTCCAGGTCGTTGGTGGGTTCATCCAGCAGGAGGTTATCGGGTAAGCCAAATAGGGCCTGCGCCAGCAGCACCCTTACCTTCTGTTTTCCACTCAGATCTTTCATCAGAGTATTGTGCAGCTTCTCTTTTACTCCCAGGTTGCTCAAC
>JAYEOJ010000234.1:0-3537 GCA_034722835.1 Bacteroidota bacterium
GGATCCTGTCTACACGGATAGTTGCGTGGAGTTCTTTTTTAGTCCGGATGAGAATAGCAATGAGGGATATTTTAACCTGGAAATGAATTGCGGGGGGATCATGTTGTTCCATCATCAGACGGCACCGCGGACCAATCAAACGCATATTGCCGGGGAAGATATACAGCAGGTGGAAGTGGCCCATAGCCTGCCCCGGATTGTGGATCCCGAAATTGAGAGGGATACCACCTGGTATGTGGAGTACAGGATTCCCTTTTCCGTCCTTGCTTCCTACCGGGATTTTCCTGTACCGGAAAGCGGCACCATCTGGAGGGCTAACCTGTATAAATGTGCGGATGCAACTTCACACCCGCACTGGCTCACCTGGGCTCCCATAGACCTGCCCGGACCCGATTTCCATCAACCGGATTTCTTCGGATTCCTTGAATATCAATAGCAGATGCCTCTGCTAAAGCCTGACTAGTTTTTAGTATACTCTTTCCGGATGGCTTTCCCGAGCACTTCCCAGTGTGCCTCTGTCATCCTTCCCGGGGTAAAGAGACAAATTCCTGCTGCCCCGTTCTCCATGGATTCACAGACGGCATCCTCCAGTTCTTCCGGGAGCAGTCCGTGGTTCTCGGGATCGATTTCCTGTCCCTTGGTCTCCGGTCTCGGACAGATAAACAGTCCACTGTATACAGGTTTCCGGTCATCCAGAGCTGTCACCCCCTCCCTGGTAACCTCACCAATCCAGCGGGTGTCTTCCAGGTAAAAATCGTTGTAGTTCATGGGATAGAAGGCATCCAGCTCCCATTTATCCCACTCCTGCCGGACAATCTTCCGGGCCACTGAATTGGGACCGGGGAAGACAGCGGCATTGATCTCTTTGCCTTTGGCATGAACCATCTCTGAAAGCCGGTTCACCATCCCGGTAATCAAATCGTAACGGTACTGTTTCCACTCCTCCACCTGTGAGGGATCCTCCACTGAACGGATATCTATCCCGCTTTGTTCGTGAAATCCTTCTACGCAATGGTCGCAGTAACAATAGTCGTACTGAGGATATTCACGATCCATCACCAGTCCGTATTTGTCCCACAATCCTCTGGCCAGGATCACATCCGGGAAGCGGATATAATCCAGGTGAATGCCATCCACCTCCTCCAGGTCAGCAATCTGCCCGTAGAGGTCCTCCAGAAAGTTGTAAACTTCTTCACGACTGGGACAAAGAAACTTATAGTAATCGGCATAGGCCGGCTTGTCCCAGGCCGATTCACCCAGCCCATTGTATCCATACAGTTCCGGGGGAAGCTTCGGATTTTTCCCCTGGATCATGGTGGGGATCCAGGTATGAAATTCCAGGCCCACTTCATGGGCGATCCCCCCTACCCGCCTGTAAGTTTCCGGATCGTGGCCTCCGTTGTAGAGTAAACCGATAATCCCCTTGTTCTTCAGATCGGCAAAATTGCTCTGAATCTCCTGGTCGGTGGCAGAACCGGGCCCTCCAAGCCAGGCGTATACCGGGACTGTTATCCCGGAAAGGGTTTCAGGTGTGGCTGCATCGCTTTGCTGGCTCTTCTTTCCTGCAGGTGAGGAACAGGCAGTCAGCACGATAAGTGCAATAAGGCTAAGATACTTGATCATAGGTGTTTGGTTTAATTATTTCATACAATTATTTCTGATTAACAGTCATGGAAGGGGGAGGCACTCCCGCGCCCCATTCCGTATTGGGTTCCGGCCCCAGGGTGAAAGTGAGGGTTCCCCCCTTCATCAACTCATCACGAGGGATCCAGCACTTGTCGATTGCTTTTCCGTTCAGGTCCAGGGCCTGAATATAGGCGTTTGCTGGCACCTGGTTTTCAGTTCGAATCACCAGTACATTGCCAGGATCGCCGGAAAGCTGCAGGCTTACCTTTTCAAAAAGCGGGCTGCCAAACTGGAAGGTGGGATCTGCGGCCGCATGCCCCTGGACATCAAAAAGTCCCAGGGCAGCCATTACGTACCAGGCACCCAGCTGTCCCTGGTCCTCATCCTGGCCATAGCCGTAGCCATGCAAGGGTTCGGTACCATAAAATTCATCGCATATGGTCCGGGTCCACTTTTGCGTCAGCCAGGGCTTGCCCGAATAGTTGAACAACCAGGCATTGTGCAGGCAGGGCTGGTTCCCGTGATTATAAAGCATGTCCACCCCTGAGAAGCTATGTATCTCCTTTCCTCCTCCGAATACGCTCTTTTGTGCATCCGTAAACATCTGCTCCAGCCTCTGGTCGAAGAGGTCCTGCCCCACTGCTTCCATAAGCCCGGCTATATCGTGGGGGACATACCAGGTATACTGATAGGCGTTTCCTTCCTGGAATCCTCTCCATCCCTCCAAAGGGTCAAAATCCTCCACAAAGGTCCCATCGGGATACCTGGGACGTATAAAGCGGGTTTCCGGGTCAAACAGGGCCCTCCAGTATCCGGCCTGCTCCATCAGTTTCCTGTAATCTTCCTCCTGTCCCAGGCCTTTGGCCATCTGTGCCACTGCAAAGGAGCTAAAACAATATTCCAGGGTGTGAGATCCTCCGAAATTAAACACCCATCCATTGGACAGGACGGTATCCCGGAAGGGGACATAGCCCAGTCTGTTGAACCAGTGCATATCATACTTGCCATTCCCCAGGTTGCGCCCCGCAGTTTCTGTCTCGTTCTTAAAAGCTGCCTCATATCCTTTTTCAATATCAAATCCCCGGATCCCGCAGTTGTAAGCAGCGGCTAAAAGCAATCCCTGGAAATTGGTCTGCACGCCGTTGGTAAACACACCCGCTGCAATGCCATCATGCAGCCAGCCGGTCTCCCCGTAAAAATCAATATTCGACTGCACGTAGTCCACCAGGAAATCGGGGTAAACCAGTGCCCAGAGCTGGCCCAGGTTCCAGAATCCTCCCCAGATGCCATCAGTATTATAGTGCTTATAGTTTGGATGCCCGTTCTGGTCCAGTGGAATTTGTCCTGTTCCGCCATCGTTTCGGACATACTGCCCGTTCACATCACTTGCCAGTCCCCGTCCCAGCAGGGCATGGTATAGACCGGTGTAGAATTTTGTGATGTCTTGTTTCTTACTGCTTTCCACCCTGATCCGTCCCAGCATCTCGTTCCATTTGCGGGTGGCTTCCCCGTGCACCTGGTCAAAGCTTTGTCCTTCAGATTCGGTATCCAGGTTCTTGCGTGCGTTCTCCAGACTGGTGTAGGAGAGACCCACCTGCATCTCCACCACCTCATTCTCGGAAGTGGAGAAAAGCAAATAGAGTCCGTTCCCAACTCCCCGGGTAGAGGTGGAATCAGCCTTCAACAGGGAATCATAAAATATACCAACCTGTTCAGGTTCCTTATTCAGCCGGGCCACAAAATACATTTTTACCCGGTTTCCGGGGTCGCAGAATTTGGCATATTCGGGGTAGGTTTCCACGTAACCCTCCACCTCTTTTTCAGCTACCAGCTGCGCGAAGGCCTCTGTTACATCACTGCTCTCCCCCTGTTTGTGACCAATATCGAAGAGGATTCCTGAACCAGGTGATT
>JAYEOJ010000235.1:0-3529 GCA_034722835.1 Bacteroidota bacterium
ATCTACCGGGAACTTGGGTTAGAGAATAAACTTACCCTGCGGGTTTGTCAAAATATCATTTTGGGATTAAATAGTACCATCAAAGAAATCAACTTTGTGACAGGCGACGGAGATGAGTGGGCCCGGATCGGTGCAGTAAAAGTATTTCTGGATGGCGGCATATTAACCGGTACAGCTTATCTTCGGGAGCCCTGGGGTGACAAGGCTCGCAGCATTTTCGGAATCAGAGATACAACCTACCGGGGTGTAATAAACTATACTCCGGAAGAGCTTCTTGCCATTGTAACAGCAGCCAATGAAAACGGGTGGAAGTTTACAGCTCATTGCACCGGTGGCGGAGGTGTGGATCTGCTGCTTGATGTATACGAGCAAGTCAATGAAATGAAATCCATAAAGGATAGAAGATTCTCCATCATTCATGGCAATTTCTTTACAGACAGAGCCATCCAGCGAATGAGTGAACTTGGAGTTTATGCTGATATGCAGCCGGCCTGGTTTTACAAGGATGCTGATGCCATGAAAGAGATTCTGGGAGAAGAGAGAATAGAAACCTTTCACCCATATCGTTCACTTCTGGATGCAGGAGTAGTGGTCAACGGAGGATCAGACCATATGGTAAAGTGGGATGCTAATACTTCTATCAATCCCTATAATCCTTTCCTGGCAATATGGACATTAGTCACACGAACCACTGAACGAAACCGGGTAATCATCTCCTCAGAAGCCATCACCCGGGAGGAAGCCCTGAGAATGTATACCATAAATAATGCTTATGCCTCTTTTGAAGAATCCATTAAAGGATCCATAGAACCGGGGAAACTGGCCGATGTGGCAATACTCTCAGATGATTTACTGGAATGCCCGGTAAATCAGATCAAGGATATCAGGTCTGAACTGACTATTGTGGGTGGAAAGATCGTCTATCATCAAGAATATTTAAACAATTGATTTATGAAAAGCATTATATCTTCTTCATCTATCTGTATCCTGTTTCTCTTCTTATCATCCTGTAACAGGTTTACACCAGAAACTGTTGCATCAAAAGTGGATCAGCCAAACAATATCCGCACTTACCTTTCGGCAGTAGCTGAAAAAATAACAGACAATTCACTGTCAGATATAACATCTTTACCGAACTGGGAAAAACACCGGCTTCAACGCTATAAGGAGTTTATTGAGATGATGAGTCTTCAGGATATGCCACTTGATGCTAAAAGGCCTGATTTAAATATCCGGCTTACAGGAACCATCCAGAAAGAAGGATACCGTATTGAGAAACTCTATTATGAATCTCTGCCCGGTTTGTATGTACCTGCAAATCTTTATATCCCCGATCATATAGAGGAACCTGGTCCGGCCATTCTTTATGTTTGCGGCCACTCTCCCGGCCAGAAAGTCAGGTATCAGCCCTATCCGAGAAAATTTGCCGAGCTGGGATTTGTTTGCCTGATCATCGAAACAATTCAGAGGGGAGAAGTTCAGGGCGAACATCATGGATGCTATGCCAGAGGCTGGTTCAACTGGTATAGCAGGGGTTACACTCCCGGCGGAGTGGAATTGTGGAATGCCATACGCGGGCTTGATCTCCTGTCGGAAAGGCCCGAAGTAGATCCTGAAAAGCTGGGAGTAACCGGTATTTCAGGGGGCGGAGCACAAAGCTGGTTTATCGCAGCTGCAGATCCCCGTGTAAAAGCAGTAGCCCCGGCATGCGGTTCAGGCACCCTCAAGTCTCAGATTGGTACTCGTACCATTGATGGCCATTGTGACTGCATGGTTCCCATAAACACCTACCAGATTGATTTTCAGGATATTGGGGCGCTGATCGCTCCAAGGCCACTCCTGATAGCACAGGCTGACCGTGACTATCTGAATACCATTGAATCGGCTCGTGAACTGTATGGTGACATAAAAGAGGTTTATGATCTGTATGGTGTACCTGAAAATATCGGGCTTGTGGAATATCCGGGAGGTCACTCCTACAACAAAATATCACGGCAAAAAATCCATTCTTTCTTCATTGAACACCTGATGGATAGGCAGGTACCACCCGAAGAGACAGGAGATGTTGATAAAACACCTGAAAATATGCTATCTGAAGATGAACTGAGGGTGTATACAGATGGTCCGCCTGCAAACGACAGGACAACCACCATACAGGATTCATTTGTGAAATTGCATGGAGACCCGGACATTTCAAGTGAACAGGATCTGGCCAGTTTCCGGGATTCGGTTAAACGCTTTCTGAACACCAGGACTTTTGGTGCATTTCCGAAAGACAAAGTGCCATTCGATTCCAGGCTTGAGTTCCGCTCTCTTGACGGGGCCAGGTTTGGCTGGAATATTCATAGCTTCATTTCAGAGGAGGGATGGCGGTTAAAAATCGATATCCGCTGGAGGAATGACCCCGATCACAGAAAGCCCCTGATGATAGAGTTGCGGAATTACGATGAGGATCGCCGCGAATCCGAAAGCTTTATTTCCGGACTGGAAGAGGAGTGGAACATCGCCTTTCTTGAAGTGAGAGGTGTTGGAGAAAACGGATGGGATCCTGCCCTGCAATGGCATGTGCGCCGGGCATCAGCCTGGACCGGAAGAACCATTGCATCCATGCAGGTTTATGATCTTTTACGAGCCATAGAATTCTGTCGTACTTTAGATGGGGTTGATCCCGGAAAAATCGGTATTGCCGCGAGAGATGAAATGACTGTTGTGGCTATGTATGCTGCACTGCTCGATGGCAACTGCCATGCCCTGATCCTGGAAAATCCACCCGAAAGCCAGGACACTCCAAGCCGGCCTGATGGGCGGGGTGCGGCCATTGAAATGCTTAACTGCCTGCGAATTACAGATCTGTATCAGTTACCGGCACTGCTGATGCCTGCGAAAATCAATTTTCAGGGTGAAGTACCGGATTCTTATCAATGGTCTGAGGAGGTCTTACAAACACTTAAGACCAGATAGTTTCTTATATCCTGGTTATTACTTATCTCGACAGAAACTGGAATCAGATTGTAGTGTCTAAGAATACTCGGGTTTTCCGACCGTTCCGATAAAGACTATTGCTCCTGTTGAATTCTCTTTGATGAGATATAGAAACGGTTCATCCGCTTTGAAATAGATGGATTCGTTGCAACCGTAACCCATCTCAACAATAGTAACTGCCGCGGCTTCGGTGCCCTCTTCCTGCACATCGATATAGGTCTGATACCTCCTTCTCAGATGTAGGGAGCATCACTACCATACTGAAGGTGCTGTCCCCGTAGGGAAGCTCAACGGCAGTGAAGTCCTCATTCGAAGTATATTGAAAATTACCGGAAACGCGCATATAGTCGACCTGGTGTTTGGTCCCGCCCACAAGGTTGAAATCTCCCTGGTAAGTATCCCCCTTTTCAAACTCATATTTCCAGGTTGCATTGAAATAGATGGCATTGATCAGGTACATCACAGCATCATTGGGAATCTGATCCAGCATATCTTTGATCTTATCATTGGTTTTATCCTCGATCCATTGATTGATAATCTCTACAGT
>JAYEOJ010000236.1:0-3527 GCA_034722835.1 Bacteroidota bacterium
CTTGTGTGCTAGGAAATCTGGCATTGGATAGTAAAAATCTGGAGTTTGATTTTTTATCTCTCGTGGGAACCCTGCCCATTATGCTCGGAGACCCTAGAAAACTTTCAGATAACGAAAGGAAAATGTTAAAATCATGGTCAACCTGGCTAAGAAAAATGCAGGAAACATATGATTACATGGTGTACAGGCAGGATTTACCATGTTTTGGTGAACCCACAGAAGGGCATTGGGATGGCTGGGCCAGAATAAACACGGATACTCAGGAAGGTGGTATTATTGGTGTTTTCAGGCAGGGAGCCATTGAAGAAGGCCGTTTAATAACCATCAACTGGCTAAAGGCCGATGAAATATATGCGGTGATCAATGCCAGGGATGGTGATATCATTAAGGAGATGACTGGGGACCAACTGAAAAATGAAGGATTCAGGGTTTCAATGGAGAGAGAGTACCAGGGCAAATTATTTGAGATAAAGAAAATTGATAAACGGGAAGAATCCAAACGGGTATTCATGGAAGAGCATACAACATGGAGCTTCCCCGGAAGAGAACTGAAAGCATTGATCAGTGTCCCTCCGGGCCCCGGACCCTTCCCAGTTGTTATGGCCATCCATGGAGGGGCTTTTAACGGTGGTAACTGCCATCGGTTTAGCCCGGGCATGCACCAGCATTTTCTGGACATGGAGATTGCTTTTATAAGCGTCGAGTACCGCCTTCTGAAGGATGGGGGGAAACACCCGGTGGCCATCCGGGATTGTCTCCATAATGTTTACTGGATAAAAGATCACGCCCTTGATTTTCATATGGATCCGGAACGTTTGACTGTAATGGGTTCTTCGGCTGGTGCATATCTTGCAATGATGGTGGGACTGACCTGCAACGATACCCTCTATCAGCCCGGTTATGGGCCATATCAGAACAGAACTACATCAATCCAGGCCGTGATAAGCCATGCTGCCATGTATGACTGGAAGGCTATTGAAGAGGGGGAATCATACATTGGAGAATACCGGGATGATATGAGTGCCTCTTCTGTTTACCTGTCGGCCGGAACAACAACGAAAGCTTTCCTGCTGCTTGGAGGAGAAGACGATGTAGACTGGTCACCGGCATTGTCAGCCCGTACGATGCAGAAAAGATTGAAAAAAACGGGCTCCCATTCCGAACTTTATCTCAGGGAGGAGACGGATCACGTGGGACTGTATAAAATGGAGAAGGAGTTTGTCAGATGGGCCTTTGAAAAGATTGATCCATTCCTTGACAAGTATTCAAAATAAGAATGGAGGTGTTTCATGATAAAAATATTTAGGATTTTAGTACTCTTTTTTGTGACTATGATGCCTGTCACAAAAACAACAGCAACGGTTTTTCCCGGTGCAGACTGGGAAGAAAAATCACCGGAGAGTCAGAATGTTGATTCAGAAAAACTTGAAGATGCCATCTCTTTTCTCGCGGGCGAATGCGGTTCTGCGGGCACTGATCAGGTAGTTGTAATCCGAAATGGGTATATGATCTGGAAAGGATCAGATATTGATAATATGCATAATGTCTGGTCAACCAGCAAGTCCTTTACAAGCACGGTGATGGGACTTCTCATTGATGACGGTAAGTGTACTCCCGACACCTATGCCAGGGACTACGTTTCCGGCCTTTCTTCCCTGTATCCTGCCGTGAAGCTTCGCCATCTTGCATCGATGACCTCCGGATATGACGCAGAGAATCACAACGATAAGAATGACTGTCAGAGCGAAACACCTCTTAAACCCACCTCTCCCCGTTTTTCGCCCGGAAGCAAATTTGAATATTGCGATGACGCCATGAATCAGTTCGGAAGTGTACTGACGCGCATTGCAGGTGAGGATATCGAGAGTTTCTTCAAGGAGAGAATAGCCGATCCTATTGGCATTGATGATGCGAAGTGGGATTGGGGCAACTGGGGCACGACAGATGGTCTGCTTGTGAACGGCGGGGCAGGCAACAAAGGAAGGGGCATACACATCTCAGCCCGTGAACTGGCCAGGTTCGGACTTCTTTTTCTAAACCGCGGCAATTGGAACGGGAATCAGCTTATAAGCTCATCATGGGTTAACCAGGCCACCAGTGTCCAGGTTCCTGCTTCAGTTCCGGAATCCAATGGAACTTACGGGTTTAACTGGTGGGTAAACGGAAGCGAAAAAGTTAAATGGCCTGAAGCGCCTGCTTCAACGTTTGCAGCCGAAGGGTATAATAATAACCATTGTTTTGTGATACCTGACTGGAATATGGTGATCGTAAGGCTTGGTAAGGACGGTACTGTTAGTGATAGTGTTTACAATACATTCCTTGGTAAAGTTGAGGATGCCTTAATCACTCCTGCCCTGCCGGGACAGATTATTGTGGATCCGGATCATCCCCAATGGCTTAAGTATAACGGCGGCGGCCCCTTCTTTATGTGCGGTCCGGGTGATCCTGAAGATTTTCTTTACCGCGGTTCACGCAATCCTGACGGAACACGTAACGGGGACCAGATGACCCTTATAAACAAACTCAAGGGTACGGGTGCAAATTCTATGTATTTGCAAATAGTACGCTCTCATGGGGGAGACGGGGACAATACACACAATCCGTTTACAGACTCTGATCCTGACAAAGGACTTGATCAGGATATTTTGGATCAGTGGGAGACATGGTTTGACGTGATGGATGAAAATGGCATTGTTATATACCTGTTCTTCTATGATGATGGTGCGCATATCTGGTCACGAGATACAATAGGTTCAGGTGAAAAGTCATTTATTCAAGCAATTGTGAACAAGTTTGAGCATCATAAGCACTTGATCTGGTGTGTGGCTGAAGAGTATCAGGAAGCATATTCTGTAGACTGTGTGAAAGAGATCGCTAAAGAGATCCGTTCGGCCGATGATAATAATCACGCGATTGCTGTGCATAAATTATCTGGCTTAGACTTTTCAGAATTTGCAGACGATCCGAATATAGATCAGTTTGCCATTCAGGTTTCCGCCAACAGTGCCGACAAGCTGCATAATAGTTGTGTAACAGCATGGAATAACGCTTCGGGCAGATATAGTATTAACATGGCAGAAGGGACTAATCATATTGACGGTGGGGCGGCGGGAATACGCCAAAAGAGTTGGGCGGCTGCAATGGCTGGAGCTTATGTGATGGTTTTTGAGATGTTTATTGATTCAACCGCTACAAGCGATCTGAAAGACTGCGGACGATTGGTTAAATTTATGGAATCAACGGAATTTAATAAAATGTCAGCTCGTGACGATCTTAAATATGGGGATACGGAATATGTGCTTGCAAAGCCGGGAGACTGCTACATAGCTTATTCCTCAGGAGCAACTGCCAGTCTCGGGATAAGGAATCTAAACAAAGGTGAATATGAGTTTAATTGGTTTGATTGCATCAATGGAGATACAGTTACGCAAATAGTCAATATTGATTCTTCCGGAAACCATTCATGGAACAAACCATCGGGCATGGGTGATGAAGTGGCCTTATACCTAAAAAAGAGTGGCGGCTTA
>JAYEOJ010000237.1:0-3527 GCA_034722835.1 Bacteroidota bacterium
TCATCTTTCTTAAATTCTTCGGCCAGCCAGTCGATAATCACCTGGTCAAAATCATCACCACCCAGATGTGTGTCCCCGTTGGTCGATTTGACCTCGAAAACGCCATCACCCAATTCCAGAATGGAGATATCGAAGGTACCACCACCCAGGTCAAAGACGGCGATCTTCAGATCAGAAGTCTTCTTGTCAAGTCCGTATGCCAGTGATGCTGCAGTAGGTTCGTTGATGATTCGCTTCACCTGGAGACCGGCAATTTCGCCTGCCTCTTTGGTAGCCTGGCGCTGTGAGTCGCTGAAGTAAGCTGGTACTGTGATAACGGCCTCTTTAACCTCATGCCCCAGGTAGTCCTCAGCGGTCTTCTTCATTTTTTGAAGAACCATGGCAGAGATCTCCTGCGGGGAGTATTTACGGTCGTCGATCTGAACACGCGGGGTATTGTTTTCTCCCTTGATCACTTTATAGGGAACCCTGTTAACCTCTTTGGTAACCCTGTCGTAGGTTTCACCCATGAACCGTTTGATGGAGCTTACGGTCTTGGTGGGATTGGTAATGGCCTGCCTTTTGGCCGGATCACCCACTTTACGCTCTCCGTTTTCAACAAAAGCCACCATGGATGGAGTGGTTCTTTTTCCTTCACTGTTGGGGATAACAACGGGTTCGTTGCCTTCCATTACCGATACACAGGAGTTTGTGGTACCTAAATCAATTCCAATAATTTTACTCATAACTTATATTTGTTTATTTCTTTCTGTTTTAATTCATGTTTATCATTATGATAACATAGGCCTATCGAAGATTATGCCAATCGGGTTTTTCGGGCTTTGGATGTTATATTGGCACAATAATTCAGAAATATCTGCCGGTAGCATGTCAGGTTTACTGACAAATTGACTGCCAAAAGGAAATTTATTGTAAACTTTGTAGTCAATTCTAATTCATACACCATGACGCTGCACAGTAATGTTAAACGTGTTACCACCCATGTCCTTCTGGCCATGAAGCTCAAGGGGGAGAAGATTGCCATGTTGACCGCCTATGACTACTCATTTGCACGTCTGCTGGACCAGGCTGGCATTGATGTGATCCTGGTGGGAGACTCAGCTTCCAATGTGATGGCCGGTCATGAAACCACCCTCCCCATCACCCTTGATAACATGATTTACCATGCTGCATCGGTAGTCCGGGCTACCAGCAGGGCCCTGGTGGTGGTGGATTTGCCATTTGGCACCTATCAGGGCGATTCCAGAGCAGCATTAATGTCTGCTGTTCGTATCATGAAAGAAACGGGTGCAAGTGCCATTAAAATGGAGGGGGGTGTGGAGATCAAAGAATCTGTCGAACGCATCCTTTCAGCAGGAATCCCTGTGATGGGGCACCTGGGATTAACACCCCAGGCCATACATAAATTCGGGACCTATGTGGTCCGGGCCACCGAACAGGAAGAGGCCGATAAATTGAAATCTGATGCAGCTGTCCTTGCCGAAACAGGCTGTTTTGCGGTGGTCCTGGAAAAGATTCCGGCCAAGCTGGCGGGAGAAGTGACAGAAGCCATTAAAGTTCCTACCATCGGAATCGGAGCCGGGGCAGATGTCAGCGGTCAGGTGCTGGTTCTGCACGATATGCTGGGAATCACCCAGGAGTTCTCTCCACGCTTCCTGAGACGCTATCACAACCTGCAAATGGAAATAAAAGGCGCTGTAAAGAATTACATTGACGATGTTCGGTCGCAGGCATTTCCAAATGAAAGCGAACAATACTAGCGTGCAGGCGCGAAGCGTATGTTAAAACCTCCTGCTACGATTTTGTATGAAGATAATCACCTGATGGTTGTCAACAAACGTGTCTCCCATATTGTACAGGGTGATAAAACCGGTGATCCATCACTGGACCACCTGCTCAAAACATTTATCAAGGACCGCGACAACAAACCGGGGGAGGTTTTCCTCGGGATTCCGCACCGCCTGGATCGTCCTGTAAGCGGAGCTGTTGTATTTGCCAAAACCAGCAAGGCCCTTAGCAGAATGGCAGGCCTCTTTAAGGAGAAGGAGGTTGAAAAAATTTACCATGCCATTGTAGAAAAGTGTCCTCAGCCCGACTCCGGCACGCTGGAACACTACATAAGCAGGAACACGAAACAGAACAAAAGTTACGTACACGACAGGGAGGTCCCCGACTCCAAATTCGCCAGGCTCCACTACCGGAAACTGGCATCTTCCGACCGTTATCATCTCCTGGAGATTGTGCTGGAGACCGGCCGTCACCATCAGATCAGGGCGCAGCTTTCCGGAATTGGGAGTGTGATCAAGGGGGACAGGAAATACGGAGCCAGAAGATCCAATCCCAACGGAGGGATCAGCCTGCATGCCCGCCGGATCTCATTTATTCATCCGGTGAAGAAAGAGCCTCTGGAAGTGGTGGCCCCTTATCCGAAGATGGATATTTTCCCGGTCTTCTTTAAGTAGGGATATCCAGCTTAAAGGGAAGCGGCAACAGGTCCGTTACCCGGTTTACCACCTGTATCTTTTTACTGCCATAGAGGATCAGCTCCATGGGACTGTCTCCCTGACTTTCCTTTTCATAAAGGACCTGCCGGCACGCTCCACAGGGAGCAATGGGGCCTTCCTGGACGATGCCCTCACGTATGGCAGCAATGGCAATGGAGAGAACAGGAACATCCGGGTGACGCGCCCCGGCATAATAGACTGCCACCCGTTCTGCACAGAGCCCCGAGGGATAGGCTGCATTTTCCTGATTACTGCCGATAATGACCTCTCCATTGGCCAGGCGAAGTGCGGCACCCACATGGTATTCAGAATAAGGTGCATAGGCATCTCTTGCGGCTTTAATGGCACTGTTGACTAGAAGAACCTGCTCTTCCGAAAGTTCATCGAGTCGGTCATATTCATACATCCTGACCGTATAAGCCCTTTGTTTCATGGTTTAAGTGTATTTGAAAATAAAGTTACAGATTAAATGATTGGTATAAGATTTTGTTATCAACGGACGTTAATTGAGAAGGAGATTGTTAAAAACTCCATGTAGAGAGTGGAGTGCATATCTCTATTTTTACGAGCATTAAGTATTATCGAACAAAAGTGGAACCTCTTGCTGAAACCATCAGAAGCTATACAGATCACACTGCTTATTCTGGGCTTGCTCCTGCTGCCCGGAATGGAAATTAATGGACAGAAGAATACAAGGGAAGAGTATATTTCGGACTTTTCGGATCTTGCCATGCGGGAGATGGTCAGGGTGGGGATCCCTGCCAGTATTACACTTGCCCAGGGATGCCTGGAATCAAATAATGGCAACAGTACCCTGGCGGTCAGGGGAAATAATCATTTTGGGATCAAATGTCATGACTGGACAGGAAAGAAGATCTATCATGATGATGACCGCCGGAAGGAGTGCTTCCGATCTTATCCCTCAGCCTATGATTCCTATATGGATCATTCAGAATTTCTCACCACAAAGTCCAGGTATGCTTCCCTGTTTGAACTGAGTCCCCACGACTACAGGGGCTGGGC
>JAYEOJ010000238.1:0-1110 GCA_034722835.1 Bacteroidota bacterium
GATGAGATGGGTGCAATGGAATTCATGATCTCATGGGTCAGCACCCGGATCAGCTTCTGCCATGCAGCGGTCTCCTGTTCTTCCAGTACATTCTGTATGTTCTTGATGGTGCTCAGAAGGATCACCTTATCCTTTACCTTGAATTCGGTGGCAAAAATGGCCAGCTGCAGGATATCTTCATCATCCTGGACCTTGACCAGTTTGTTTTCGCCCGGGTTGATGGTCAGGAGGGTATTGGCCAGTTTTTCGCTGAGCGAAGACAGGGAATTAATGTTTCTGAGGCTACTTATCTGGAACAGTTTCTTGGCAGCAGGGTTGATCATTTCCACGGTACCATCGCGCTGATAGGCCAGGATACTCACATCGATGCTCTGCACAATACTCTGCAGGTAATGAAAGTGTTCCTCCCGTTCGGACCTGACCTGCTGGAAGTCCTTCATCACATCGTTGAAGGCTTCATTGAGTTCATCAAAAGAACTGCCGCCATCACTGATCTGGAAGGTCCGGGTAAATTCCGAATAACGGATCGATTCCAGGAATCCTGCCAGCTCCCTGTTGGTCCGGTCCACATACCTGATAAGCGACCACACCTGGTAAATGATTAATCCGGCCACCAGAATGGGCGTAAAGGTAAAGGTGCTGTTCAGTGTAATAAACAGGGCAAGGCAGGTGGCAGTAAGCAACAGTACCCTAAGGACGATATTAAAGCGAAACTGTTTAAAGGCCATGCTTTTCCATTCTTCTGTAGAGTGATGTCCGTGTCAGTCCCAGTTGAGTGGCCGCCTGGGTCACATTTCCCTGGTTTGTTTTCAGTACTTTCTCAATAATTGTTTTTTCGATATCCTCCAGGTTATAGGACTCCAGTTCCAGTCCCCCGCTGCTTTTCACCCCTGAAGATAAGATAAAATCGTCAGGTCCAAGGCTGCTGCCATCGCACATGATCACCGCTCGTTCGATGGAATGCTGCAGCTCCCTGACGTTTCCGGGCCAGCTGTACTGGTTCAGTCTTTTAATGGCAGAGGACTGGATGTTCCTGATGGGTTTCCGGTATTTCCTGCTGTAGATCTTCAGGAAATGGTCGGCCAGAAGGGGGACATCTCCGGTACGGTC
>JAYEOJ010000238.1:1120-3527 GCA_034722835.1 Bacteroidota bacterium
TTGATGCGGTAGAGGAGGTCCTGACGGAAAATACCGTCGGCCACATCCTGGTGAATGCTGGTATTGGTGGCGCAGATCATTCTAACATCAATGGAAATGGGCTTGGTGGAACCCACCCGCATGATTTCACGTCGTTCAAGCACGGTCAGTAATTTTGACTGCAGGGGATAGGTAAGGTTGCCGATTTCATCAAGGAACAGGGTGCCCGAGGAGGCTATTTCAAAACGGCCCTGCTTCATCTTATGCGCATCGGTAAATGCCCCTTTTTCATGACCGAAGAGTTCACTTTCAAACAGGGTTTCCGGAATGGAGCCCAGATCCACACTGATGAAGACCTCATCCTTGCGGAGAGAGTTCCGGTAGAGCGCCCTGGCCACAAGTTCCTTGCCCGTTCCGTTTTCTCCCAGAATCAGCACATTGGCATCTGTGGCAGCCACCTTTTTAATGGTATTGAATACTTCGTACATTTCCGGTGATTGTCCCACGAAATCGGTGTAGGGCTGATCCAGTACGGCACTGATCTCCTGTTGTTTGAGTTTCAGATTCTGTGCCTGGATCCGGGTGCGCCGCAGGCTGATGGCCGAGTTAATGGTGGCCAGGATCTTCTCGTTCTGCCAGGGTTTCAGAATAAAGTCGGTAGCCCCCATCTTAATGGCCTTCACCGCTTTTTCGGCATCGCCATAGGCGGTAATAAAGACCACCACTGCCTGACTGTCAATCTCCAGGATCTGTGAAAGAGCATCAAAGCCCTCCTGACCACTAATGGCATCTTTGGTGAAATTCATATCCAGCAGGATCACATCCCAATCCTGTTTCTTCATGATCTCAGGGAGGCGTTCCGGACCTGAGAGGGTCTCAATTAGTTCCACATGGGGACGTAATAACAACTTCAGGGCAAAGAGGATGTCTTCGTTGTCATCCACTGCCAGAATTCTACCTATTTTTTGTTCCATTTTCAGTTTTTAAATGCATTTGACCTCATAAGTATTCAAAAAAGGTGCCTTATTGGCTAAATACTTCAAATTCAGGAGAATATATAAATGAAGATAGGAAAATATCCGAACGAAGTGTACGAAATCGTACATTAGAATCCCAAATTCGAACACTTTTTTTTCTATCCCCACAGGCACTGTTAAACTAAGTTGCAGAATGACAGCTAATTATCTTATTTGGCACAAAAAATGCATTATTGGACCAGTAATAAAAACTTCGATTATGACTGAAATGGACGCAATGGACCGCAAAATTGAACAAAAGGGTTTCTTATCCCGCAAAATGATCTGGTATCTCCTTTTCGGAGCCCTGATGCTTGCCGTACTGGCTGTGATTATTTTCGGGGACAAGAGTTCCAAGTATAATGTGGATGTGTCGCGCATCACCATAGAAGAGGTGAAGCATGATGTTTTCCAGGATTACATTACCGTGCAAGGTACCGTTGAACCAATTACCACCATCTACCTGGATGCAGTGGAGGGGGGAAGCGTACAGGAAATCCTGATCGAAGAGGGCAATATGGTGAAGGAGGGGGATGTGATCCTCCGTCTGATGAATGACAATCTCCTGCTGGAGATTACAAACAGCGAGGCCCAGGTGGTCAGGGCCATCAACGAACTCCGGACGGCGCGTCTGCAGATGGACCAGACCAGGCTGAATTACAAGCAGCAGATTATAGAACTGAAAATTACAGTGCAGCAGGCCAAACGGGCTTATGAGAATAACAAGATCCTGAGGGATCAGGGTCATATTTCCAGGGAGGAATTTGATCAGAGTAAGGAATCCTATGAGTCCTCTAATGAGCTCTACGAGCTTGTACTGGAGAACTTCAGGAATGATTCTTTATACAGATCCATCCAGATTAATTCACTGGAGACTTCGGTCAGGAGTATGGAGGCCAGTATGGAGATTATCCAGCGACGCATGGAGAACCTCAATATCAAGGCCACAGCCGATGGAGAGCTGGCTTCCCTGAATCCTGAGATCGGTGAGGTGGTGACCTATGGTACCAGGGTAGGGACCATTAATATTCTGGATTCCTACAAACTGAGGGTTGATATCGATGAACACTATATTGCACGTATTCAGCGGGATTTGACTGGCGAGTGTGATTTTGCCAGTACCCCCTACACCGGTGTGATAACGAAGATTTATCCCGAGGTCCAGAATGGTCGTTTTGCCGTGGATATGGTTTTTACTGAAGAAGTCCCTCCACAGATCAGGATAGGACAGACCTCCCGGATCAGGCTGCAGCTTGGTGAATCAAAGGAGGGTGTTTTGCTCACCAAAGGTGGATTTTACCAGACCACCGGGGGACAATGGGTCTTTGTCCTGGATGAATCTGAGGAGTTTGCTGTAAAACGTGATATCAGTATCGGACGTCAGAATCCCAGGTATTATGAGGTATTAGGAG
>JAYEOJ010000239.1:0-3524 GCA_034722835.1 Bacteroidota bacterium
AAGCCAGGCATGGGTTCTGTAATAATCAGGCTGGCCACCTTTCCGGGTGTGATGGAGCCGTGTGTAGCTTCCAGACCCATGGCATAAGCCCCGTTCCGGGTCACTGCATTCAGGACTTCATAGGGAAGCATTTTCAACTGGATAATTCCCAGAGACATCACCAGTTCCATATTGCCGGAAGGTGAAGAGCCCGGATTATAATCAGATGCCAGAGCCACCGGCAAGCCTGCTTCAATCATCTTCCTTGCCGGGGCATAACTCATTCCCAGGAAAAGGGATGCACCAGGCAGGATGGTAGGCATGGTAGTACTTTTTTTCAAGACAGCCAGTTCCTCCTCCCCCACAAATTCCAGGTGATCTACGGAGCGGGCCTGGTGCCTGACTCCGGCCTGAATACCTCCCGAGAAGTCAAGTTCATTGGCATGAATCTTGGGCACCAGCCCATAGCTGGCCCCGGCCTCCAGAATCCGCCCGGTCTGCTCCACCGTAAAAAAGCCCCGATCACAAAACACATCAATATAATCGGCCAGATCCTCCTTTGCCACTGCAGGAATCATTTCCTCTATGACCAGCTGAACATATTTATCCTGGTCGGATTTATACCTGGCAGGAACCGCATGGGCCCCCAAAAAGGTAGAACGTATGCTCAGATCCGTCTCCTCTGCAATCCTTCTGATCACCCTGAGCATCTTTAATTCATCCTTTGTATTCAGTCCATAGCCGCTCTTGATCTCCACCGCACCGGTTCCGGATCTTATAATTTCCCGGGCCCTGGGCAGGGACTGATCAAACAATTCATCCTCAGAAGTCTTTGATAAGAGTTTTGCAGAGTTCAGGATCCCTCCTCCCCTCCTGGCAATCTCCTCGTAACTCAGGCCACGGATCTTATCCTCATACTCCTGCTCCCTGCTGCCTGCATATACCAGGTGGGTATGGGAGTCACAAAAGGCGGGCATGACCATCCCACCCCCGCAATCCAGCACCTCGTCATCGGGAAAAGGAATCACTTCGCCCTCGCCAAAACAGGCAATCTTCCCTGATTCCATGACCAGCCAGGCATTGGACAAAGCCTTAAGCGAAGCCATATCCTTACCGGCCACCCAGGACGAAGGCTCCTGTTCGGTGACCAGAAGCCTGCCGATGTTTTTCAATACAAGTCTCACACCACGAAGATATAAAATTGCAGACGGCTGACTGAATGTTATATAGCAAATTTACTTCAGAAGATAGGCAATGGCTACCCCAAGGTAGTTTCCAATGGCATAACCGATTACCCCTATAATCATCCCGGGAATCACCACTTCCTTGTTGCGGATGGCAGCAGCCACTACCGGCACAAAGGGGGGTGAGTTGGACAGGGCCGTGGAGGTAATGATATAATCATCCACATTAATTTTAAAAATCCATGACAGGATGGCATGAAGGATCAGGGAGCCCACAATCACCAGGGCAATATAAAGCAGGAGATTCACCATCAGCTGGATATTCTCCACGTTGAAAAGCGCTATTAAATCAGCTTTAGATGCAACGATGATACAGAAGACATAGATAAAATACATCCCCAGCTGGAACGAGCTTTTGATCCGGTTGATCGCCGGTATCAATGAGGCTCCGATCCCCAGAGTGGTCACAGTCAGAACGGCAGCCGTATCTTTGGCTTCTCCTTCAAACAGAAAGGTAGCCCCATACCCGATCCCGAATATCAACAGAGCAACCCCAAAGGCCTTCAGGATCCCCATGAAATTTTTCTTTTCAAAGAAACCCTCATAACTTTCAAAATCTGAAATATCCAGCTCTGTCTGAAGCCCTATTTCTCTATCCTTACCATAAGGTCTCAGGAATTTTCCAAACAGGGGCTTGGCACCGGTTATCAGGAAGAGAAGAATCAATGCCCCGATCACAAGTTCTGCCGTATGGGTGAGGATGTAGAGTTCCTCTTCAACCGCCAGTGCGCGGGCAATTGCAGCCAGGTTGGGTGTCCCACCGGTGTATACTCCAATCATCATCCCCGATATTTTCCATATTTCGGGAATGGCGGAACGGAACACAAAATAACCCACAAACACCAGCACTACCACAGAAGCCACTCCCAGCAGGAGTGAGATAAATGTAGTTCTGGCCATCCTGGCCCATTTCACAACATTTTCGGAAAACAGGACCAATGGGATCCCCAGCAAAATGGTGACCCCCATCACATCACCCTGTATCCCTGAAATGGAGTCTGGAATAATCTGGATATTCCCCATTACCAGCCCAATACCATAGCAGAATACCACAATTCCTATCTTATTAATAATAGAGAATTGCGTGCTGTAGTAAAGTAGAAATGCCGGTATAAGGAAATAGCTTGCAATAATGATTGCGCCCATGGAATTCAGCTTTAAGGTCAGGCTTAAAAATACACAAAAAGCTGAAAGTGCCTATTCAGGGCATTCCCTGAAGCTCTTCTCATACTGCTCAATGGCCCTGAAACTCATGCCCATGCTCGAGAAACCTCCGTCGTGGAAAAGATTCTGCATGGTTACTTTTTTTGTCAGGTCTGAAAACAAGGTGATGCAGTAATCGGCACAATCATCTGCAGAGGCATTGCCAAGAGGCGACATCCGTTCAGAGAAATCCTCCAGTTTATCAAATCCGTGAACACCACTACCTGCTGTTGTTGGCGTGGGTGATTGCGAGACTGTATTGATACGGATCCGCCTGGAGCGTCCGTACATATATCCAAAGCTACGTGCTATGGATTCAAGGATTGCCTTGGCATCGGCCATATCATTGTACCCTGCAAAGGTTCTCTGGGCAGCCACGTAGGAGAGCGCCACCACAGAACCCCATTCATTAATGGCATCCATCTTTCTGGCAGTACTCAGTACTTTATGAAGGGAGAAGGCAGAAACATCCAGGGTTTTGTGATAATATCCATAATTCAGCTCATCATAATCCAGACCCTTGCGCACATTGGGCGACATACCAATGGAATGCAATACAAAATCCACTTTCCCGCCAAGGAGTTCCATGGACTTTTGAAACAGATTTTCCAGGTCCTCCAGGCTGGTGGCATCTGCAGCAATTACCTGGGCCCTGGTCTTCTCGGCCAGTTCATTGATGGTTCCCATCCGCAATGCAATAGGAGCATTTGTGAGGACGATTTCGGCACCCTCTTCATATGCCTTTTCAGCCACCTTCCAGGCGATAGATTGTTCATTAAGGGCTCCGAATATGATCCCCTTTTTTCCTTTTAGTAAATTGTATGCCATGATAAAATGATTTGTATTGTATTTTCTGCCCTAATAACAAATATAAGCTCAGATTGTGCGATGGAATTTTCAAATACGAAGCAATACCCGGGCATTGGAGAGTGCCGCCTCGGTAACCTCTTCACCGGAGAGCATCCCTGCAATCTCTGTAATGCGCTCTTCAGGCTTTAGTTTCCTGATCCTGGTATAGGTTGCATCGCTGGTATCCTCCTTGTAGACAACAAAGTGATCCGCACCCCGGGAGGCTACCTGAGGAAGATGGGTAATGGC
>JAYEOJ010000240.1:0-3522 GCA_034722835.1 Bacteroidota bacterium
AGGCTTTCAGCTTTTCGTATTCCTGCTTCAGCTCCTCACTCTTACCGGTGGCATAAAGATCGATAATCCGTTCAATGGCATTGGTGGTCTTTCCCATGGCCGATACCACAACAACAATCTTCTCATTCTTATAGCGCTGAAGAATCTCAACGATGTTCTTAACCGCACCGGCGCTTTTCACAGAAGCCCCCCCAAATTTGAATACAAACATTGTCTACTGATTAATTATGGGAATAAATGGCAAAATTAACTAAATCTTCATTGCAAGCAACCGGGCCATGCGTTCCCCGCATCGTTCCAGGAGCTGCTCGGCATGAGTTAGTGAGAATTCAAGGCTGCCGGGCTTTTCCTGGATGGGCATGAGCAGATCAAACCCCAGTTCATAGAGTACACTGGCATCCTCTTCCAAAGTTCCGGCAACCCCGATCACAGGCTTTCCATGCTTTTGGGCCAGTTGTGCTACTCCAAAGGGTGTTTTGCCAAAGCGGGTCTGGGCATCCATTTTTCCCTCCCCGGTAATCACCAGGTCCGCTTCCCTGATTTGCTCTTCCAGTCCGGTCACCCCGGCAATCATATCAAATCCTTTCATCAGTCTGGCATCCAGGAAAGCCATCAATCCGGCACCCAGTCCGCCGGCCGCCCCGGCTCCCGGTATCTCCGAGATTTCTTTTCCCAGTTGGTCCCTGATAAGCCCTGCAAAATGTACCAGGTTCCTGTCCAGTTTCTGAACCATCTCCTCATCAGCTCCTTTTTGCGGACCATAAATAGTGGATGCTCCATGCGGACCAGTCAGGGGATTGTTAACATCGCAGGCCACAGCGATCTCCGTATGCTTTACACGTAGATCCAGATCTTCCATATGAATCTGCTCCAACTCACCCAGGGCACCACCTCCCTGAATTGGCAGAACACCAAATTTCCCACTGAACTGCACACCCAGTGCCTGTGCCATTCCCGCTCCTCCATCGTTGGTGGCGCTGCCACCGATCCCCAGCAGGATCTTTTTTGCACCCCGATCCAGTGCATCCTTAATCAGCTGTCCGGTACCATACGTAGAGGTGGTCCAGGGATCCCTTTCATCCCCCCTGAGCAGTTCGATTCCAGAAGCCGCTGCCATTTCTATTACGGCTGTCTCACCATCGCCGGTGATGCCATAAAAAGAGTCTGTCTCCCGCATCAGCGGATCCATCACCTTCAGCTCAATTCGTTTGCCATGAGTGGCATCTATTACAGATTCCACCGTACCCTCACCGCCATCGGCCATGGGAACCAGTATGCAGTCGGCATTCGGAAGAATGTTCCGGATCCCTTTAGAGAGTGCAGCAGCCACACCTCTGGCGCTCAGACAATCCTTAAATGAATCGGGTGCAAATAAGATTTTCATATACCATTATATATATAAGCTGTAAAAATAGAACTTTTTTGACCTACCAAATGGATTTTAGGTCGAATTCCTGGATAAGAATTTCCTGGTATAGCAATCTTTGATTTTTTTTACTTTTCTTTAGGGTATGTCTGTCGGATTACTTGCCCTGCTTGCCTCCGTTCCCATTATCTCCATCTTTATTCTGATGGTTGGGTTTCGCTGGCCTGCCACCAAAGCTATGCCGGTGGCCTTTATTATCACCCTGCTTCTGGCCCTGTTCCTCTGGAAAATGCCTGTGGACTGGATTCTGGCCTCCACCCTCAATGGTGTGGTAATTGCCTTTAAAATCCTGTTTATCATTTTCGGAGCCCTTTTGCTGCTCTTTACCATGCGCGAAAGTGGTGCCATCGAAGCCATCAACCGCGGATTTACCAATATTTCGACCGATAAACGGGTGCAGGCCATTATCATTGCCTGGCTCTTCGGGGGCTTTATTGAAGGATCAGCCGGATTTGGTACTCCGGCAGCACTGGCCGCACCCCTGCTGCTCTCCCTGGGATTTCCGGCCCTTGCAGCCGTGATGGTTGCACTGATTGCCAATGTAACCCCGGTATCCTTCGGATCGGTGGGAACACCCACCCTTCTGGGGATTCAGCCCTCTCTGGATATTCCTTCAGTTCAACAGTATATTGCTGCAGCCGGCATGGATCTTCCGGCCTATATGCAGCAGGTAGGGGTGTGGACGGCCCTGCAGCATGCCATTCCAGGCTTACTGCTCCCCCTGATTATGGTGGCCATGATGACCCGCTTCTTCGGGGAAAAAAGAAGTTTCCGGGAGGGCCTGGCCATCTGGCCCTATGCCCTTTTTGCCGGGTTCTGTTTTGTGGGGCCCTATGTGCTGGTGGCTCTCTTGCTGGGACCTGAATTCCCAAGCCTGCTGGGTGGACTGCTGGGATTGGGCATTCTGATTCCTGCCACCAGGGCTGGATTCCTGGTACCAAAAACTACCTGGGATTTTCCCGAAAAATCAAGCTGGGAGAAGAACTGGAGCGGCACCATCACCATGGAGCATTCGGGCAACACCCGGGTTTCCATCCTGAAAGCATGGATGCCCTATGTGATGATTGGCCTTTTACTGGTCCTGACCCGCGTGCGCAGCCTGCCCTTTTTTGATTGGGTCAAATCGGCCGATATTCCCTATGCAAATCTCTTTGGCACCTCGGTAAGCGGGACCATTGATCCCCTTTACAACCCTGGCATTCTACCCTTTATCCTGGTGGCCCTGTTGTGCATTCCTTTGTTCCGGATGAAAGGAAAACAGGTGGGAGCAGCCTGGTCCGAATCGGTGAGAAGAATTAAGAATCCCATGATTGCCCTGCTCTTTGCGGTTCCCATGGTCCGCATCATGATGCAATCGGGCAATAACCCGGAAGAGATTGTTGGAATGCCCATAGCCATGGCCACAGCCATGACAAATACCTTCCAGGGTACCTGGCCGCTGGTGGATGCCTTCGTAGGTGCCCTGGGTTCCTTTATGGCCGGCTCCAATACTGTTTCCAACATGCTGTTTTCCGTATTTCAGTATTCCATTGCAGAGCAGCTGGGTATGTCCACCATCCTCATTGTGAGCCTGCAGAACATCGGGGGCGCCATGGGCAATATGATATGCGTGCACAATGTGATTGCCGCCTGCGCTACGGTTGGACTGGTTGGGGTGGAGGGCCTGCTGATCCGCAGGAACCTGCTCCCCATGACTATTGTGGGCCTTATTGTGGGCCTCATCGGCCTGCTTCTGATTTACACCATTGGAAGTAGAATTATTTAGTACGCCTTGCTCAAGCTCAGATATGCAGATTGAACTGGCCTACGGAAAGGGACGGCTGAAAGCGAAGATTCCCGATTATGTGCACACTGAAGTGGTCGAACCACGGTTTGTGAAGGGCTTGCCTGACCAGCTTCTGTCTGTAAAGACGGCCCTGGCCGATCCTGTTCACCTGCCTCCCCTTTCCGAGTCGGTCCGTGAAGGGCAGAAAGTGGCTATTATCTTCAGCGACATTACAAGGGCCACCCCCTATCATCTGATGCTCCCCCCCCTTCTTCAAGCCCTGGGCCATCTTCCCGACGATCATATCACCTTTTTCTGTGCAAGCGGAACC
>JAYEOJ010000241.1:0-3515 GCA_034722835.1 Bacteroidota bacterium
TTCATCCTCCACCGTGCTCATATCTGCTGATAAAAGCACATGGATGTCTGGATTTAACTGGAAGGAATAATAACACTCGTCCTTGATGGTCCACCTCTGGGGCAGATGCGCTGTGCTCACATGGGTAGAATCGGTCAACACCACATCAAACTCCTGGTGCGGGGCATGACGGATAAATTTGCCTCCCACCATGGCCCAGTACCAGGGCCATTCCCTTTCTGTGGCATTGGCCGAATGGATGGCCATAAATCCTTTCCCACCGCGGATATAATCCTGGAAGGCTTGCTTCTGCTCCTGTGTATCAAAGCCCTCATTGTTAGAATTTGAAAAGACAATGGCATCAAACCTTACCAGGTTCTCCGGGGTGAATACGGAAGGATCTTCCGAGACTTCCGTCAGGATGCCCTCCTGCTTGCATATCTTTTCCAGGGCAGCCACGCTGGCTGCAATATTATCATGTACATAGCCTTCCCCGTTTTTGGTATAGATCAGTACGCGTTTATCATCACCATCAAATGCTGCAAAAGCATTGAGGAATGCACAAAGGGCCAGCAGGCCAAGGACCAGTTTTTTCATATTTTGTGATTGAGGTTTACCAAAGCCCAAATAAATACTTTATTTTGGAATATGAAAAGAAATGTTCTGCTCTTTTTCCTGCTTGCAATTATATCCTCCAATATTCTGGCTCAGGAGGAAAAACCGCAACTGGCTATAGGTTTAACAGAGATCCATGATCTGTTTAATGCTTCCGATAATCCGGACGTCAGCTGTTACCGGATCCCGGCCATTGTGACTGCTCCCAATGGGGACCTGGTGGTCGCCATCGACGAGCGTGTACCCTCCTGTAATGACCTTCGGGGGAGCCGGGACATCAATATTGTGATCCGGCGTAGTCCGGACCATGGAAAGACCTGGACGGATATGGAACGGATTGTTGATTTTCCGGATAGCTTGTCTGCTTCGGATCCCTCCATGATCGTGGACCGGGAAAGCGGCGAGATTTTCCTCTTCTATAACTACATGAACCTGGATAAAGAAAAAGATATCTATTACCTTCATGTAATGAAGAGCGTGGATAACGGGCTTAGCTGGAGCGAACCTGAAGATATCACCCGGCAGATTGCCAAGCCGGAATGGCACAAGGACTTCAAATTCATTACTTCGGGCCGGGGGATCCAGACCAGCACAGGAAAACTAGTACATTGCATGGTGAACCTGGACCATGGGATGCACCTTATTGCCAGCGATGATCACGGAGCATCCTGGTACCTGATTGACACCCCCATTGAGCCTGCAAATGAATCCAAGGTGGTGGAACTTGCGGATGGACGCTGGATGGTGAACAGCCGTGTAAGTGAAAAAGGGAAACGCTGGGTGCACATCTCTTCGGATCAGGGCCTGAGCTGGGAGAGCCGGGCCGAACCGACACTGATCGATCCCGGGTGCAATGGCAGCATCATCCGCTATACCTCCGTAAAAGACGGAAGCGACAAGAACAGGCTTTTATTCTCCAATGCAAAAAACAAGAAAGGGAGGACCAACCTGACCGTCCGGATTTCTTATGACGAAGGACTAAGCTGGTCTGAAGGAAAAACCATCTATCAGGGATTTTCAGCATACTCGTCACTTACCATAATGGACAATGGAGATATCGGTCTTGTTTTTGAAAAAGACTACCACACCGAAAATCCCTTTGTGAGCTTCTCCCTGGAATGGCTCACCGATGGGGCAGATCAATATATAGGACCTTAAAAAGCAAGCGGTGAAATGAAAAAATCGATGGTTATGTTGCTGCCCCATTTACGCCCATGTTGACTAACTAAATACCGATGCACATGAAAAATTATGTCTTCCTCCTGATTATTTTACTGGCTCTGAGCTCCTGCCAGCAGTCCCAATCCCAGCTGAAACTATCCCCTCAACCTTCCCCCCATGACCTGGTCTTTGATAAGCTGGCTGGCTCCTGGGATGAAGGGATTCCCCTGGGCAATGGCATGATGGGTGCCCTGGTCTGGGAAAAAGAAGGCAGGCTCAGAATCGCCCTGGACCGTGCCGATCTCTGGGATCTGAGGCCAACGGACAATGTCTACGAAGAAGGAATCAACTACCGGTGGGTACAGAAACACTGGAAGGAAGATACCTACAAAGAAGTGCATAAGGCCCTGGATGAATATTACGACAAGGCAGCCGGTCCATCCAAGATCCCGGTGGCGGCCCTGGAACTGGGCCTGGATCAATTGGGCCCCGTGAAGTCGGTCAGGCTCTATACACATCATGGCTTATGCCTGATTCAATGGGAAAAAGGAAGTTCCATGGAAATCTTCATGGATCCGGAAAGGCCCCTTGGCTGGTTCAGACTGAAAGGGGTGGATGCAGCTCATGATATTAAACTGGTGGCCCCTCCCTATGCCAGCAAATCCAAAGCCTCCGATCGTAATAAGGTCACCGGCGGACAGGACGTGGAAAGATTGGGCTATCCGGACGGTGAATTAAGCAATGCCACGGACAAGCTGGATTACAGGCAGGAAGGGTGGAATGGTTTTCACTACCAGGTGTATTGTGAGCTTGAGCGGGAGGAGGATCTTGTCACAGGCTGCTGGAGCATCTCTGCCCATTATCCCGATAAGGAAGAAGCTCCCACAGCAGAAACCTACCTGATGCAGGACGATCGCCAGGGCTATGAAGAAAGCCGACGGGAACTTCTAAGTTGGTGGGACGAATACTGGTCCCGTTCAGCAGTTAGTCTGCCCGATCCGGTGCTGGAAAAACAATGGTACCTGGAGATGTACAAATTTGGCGCAGCAGCCAGAAAGGGAGCCCCACCCATCAGTCTGCAGGCCATCTGGACCGCCGATAACGGACTCCTGCCTCCCTGGAAGGGGGACTTCCACCATGACCTCAACACCCAGCTCAGCTACTGGCCCGCCTATGCCGGCAACCAGCTGGATCTTGAGGAGGGTTTCCTGGACTGGCTTTGGGAGGTACGCGAAGAAGGGAAGAAATATACCCGCTGGTTCTATGAAGCGGAGGGCTTGAATATACCCGGAGTAAGTACCCTTAACGGGGTGCAAATGGGTGGCTGGTCCCAGTATTCATACAGTCCCACCGTATCCGCCTGGCTGGGACAGCATTTCTACCTGCACTGGATGTACAGTCGGGATGAAGCATTTCTGAAGGACCGTGCCTATCCATGGATCCGGGATGTGGCCGTATTCCTGGATCAGATAGCAGAGCAGGATAAAAACGGAATGAGAAAACTTCCCCTGAGTTCCAGTCCGGAGATCTTTGATAACCGGCGCGAGGCCTGGTTTGAAGAAACAACCAATTACGATCTGGCTCTGATCCGTTTTACATACCATGCCGCTACCCAAATGGCAAATAGCCTGGGATTGACAGAAGAAGCCGAACAGTGGCAGAGCATCCTTTCCCAATGGCCGGAAATGGCAATTGATCCGGAAAGCGGACTGATGTTTGCTCCCGGATTCCCCTACCATGAGTCCCACCGCCATTTTTCC
>JAYEOJ010000242.1:0-3514 GCA_034722835.1 Bacteroidota bacterium
GCCAGATCCTGAAGGCCTACCCCTTTTTAAACACTATTCATATAATCCTGATGATCCGGCTTCCATTGGTAGCATGCGTATTACCTCCTTTTGTGAGGATCAGGAGCATCGCTTGTGGATCGGGACCCTTGGGGGAGGACTGAACCGCTTTGATCCCGAGGGGAGAAGTTTCACACGTTTTCAATACGATCCGGAAGATGCAGCTTCTCTGAGCAGTAATGATATCACCTCCATCGAGTTAATGAGCGATGGATCCTTGTGGATCGCTACGGTTTCGAACGGACTAAATCGATTTGATCCGGAATCAGAATCCTTTACCAGGTACTATAACGATCCGGCTGATCAGGGCTCTATCGCCTCGGACAATGTCTATTGTGTATTCGTTGACCAGGGTGGTGTCCTTTGGGTGGGAGCCGGCGGACTGAATATCTTCAATCCGGGCCTGCTCCGATTTGCTCCCACCGGCACCATTGCAGCCCTGAAGCAAGAGCTGGAGGGTCATCCTGTATATGCCATTTACGAGGATAGGAATGGTTTTTTATGGGCCGGAACCCTGGCCAATGGAGTGGCCCGGCTCCATAAGGAAAGCGGAGAGGTAAGCTGGTACAGGCATCAGCCTGGAAACTCCAACAGCATCAGCAACAATGGCGTGAGTGCCATCGTGGAGGATCCGGGGGGAATGATCTGGATATCCACCAATGGAGGTGGTTTAAACCGGCTGGATCCTGTTACGGGCCAGTGGAAACATTTCAGGGAGAGGAAGAATACACCTGAAACGATCGGTCTGGATAATTTAAGTGGTATCGTGGCAGATGATGAGGGAATGATCTGGATGGCTACATCCGAGGAAGGAGTCATCTGTTATGATCCGGAGACGGATCTCTACCGGCAATTCAGGAATGATCCCAAAGATCCGGCTTCGCTTTCCGGTAACTATCTTCTGCGTATTTTCATGGATAGCCGGGGAGATATCTGGATCGGTGTCTGGGGAGCAGGATTAAACAGGTTCGACGGGAACTCGGAACAGTTTATCAGGTATATGAACGATGAGGCGGATCCGCGTTCTATTCCCGGAAACATTGTACATTCCATTTTTGAACAGAACCTTGATACAGCAAGAGTCATCTGGGTCGGCACAGCCAACGGGATGGCTTCATTTGATCCGGATCAAGCTGAGAACGGATTTAGCCGATCCCCGGTCAATGCTCAGCTTCCCAGCCGCTCCATCTATGGCATGCTGACTGACCGGAACGGAAAGCAGTGGATCAGCACCAATGCGGGCATCTCCATGTATAACCCTCAGGATTCATCATTTAAATACTATACCCACCGGGATGGTCTTCCCGGAAATGAATTCAATGCAGGAGCTTTTACGGAGCTGCGTCAGGGGATGTTTACTTTTGGCGGGGCAGGCGGGTTGCTGGTTTTTCATCCCGACAGCGTGCACGAAAGCAGCTTTGAACCTCCTGTGGCACTAACTTCTTTTTCAGTGCTTAACGAGCAACTCTATGATGGATTTACATTGAACGCCATGGAGCAGATTGTACTTTCTCATAAGCAGAACTTCTTTTCCTTTGATTTTGCTTCCATGGACTTTTCCGATCCCCGGAAAAACAGGTTTATGTATATGATGGAGGGGATCGATGAGGAATGGATCCTGTCGGGCGACCGGAATTTTGCCAGCTATACCAAGATTGATCCGGGAAGCTATCTTTTCAGGGTAAGGGGGACCAACAGTGATGGGAGATGGAGCGGTCAGGAGGTCAGTCTCAGGATGGAAATCACTCCTCCCGTATGGCAAAGATGGTGGTTCAGGAGTATCGTGATTGCAATGGGCTTGATGCTTATTTATGCCATCCACCTGTATCGCATCAGGCGGGTCAGGGAGATAGAGCGGCTGAGGACGCGTATAGCAAGCGATCTGCATGATGATGTTGGTTCTGCACTGACCCGGATCAGCGTGCATTCTCAGCAGATCCTGGCCCGGAAGGATCCGGACAGGATTGTACAGTCGACCGAAAAGATCAACGAGTTGAGCCGGGATACCATCTCCACCATGAGCGATATTGTCTGGTCTATTGATGCCCGAAACGATACGCTGGCCGATTTCCTTGGACGAATGCAGGATCTGACCCATAATATGCTTTCGGAAGGAGATATCTCTGTTTCATTCCGGCAGAAAGGGATGGATAGCAAAAGACCAATGCGAGTGGAAGTGAGACAGAACCTGTACTATATTTTTAAGGAGGCCATTCACAATATTGCCAGACACTCAGGTGCCGACAGCGTGGAAATAAGCTTAGACAACAGTGTAGCGACGTTCCGTATGCTTATTTCGGACAATGGTTCAGGCTTCGATCCTGAATCAGTAAAAGGAGGGAACGGATTGAAAAACATGAAGATGAGGGCAGCCAGAATAAGAGCCACACTGGAATTGTTCTCCACCGGTGGCTGCGTAATAGAATTGAAAATGAAAGGGCTGTAACAGAAATATCACATGCTTATGGGATATGCATTTAGATGAAACTTTTATAAACTTTAGCCATGATTAGCGTTGCTATTGTTGAAGATGATGATGTGATCCGGGAAGGGGTTATGGAGTACCTGGACAGCCAGGATAATATGATCTGCATCACAGCTAAATCGTCTGTTGAACGCTTTCTGGCTGTTCTGAACGAAGAGACACTGCCCGATGTGATCCTGATGGATATCGGCTTGCCAGGTATGTCGGGAATCAGTGGAATGAAGCTGATTACGGGAAAGTATCCGGGAATCAGTATCATTATGTTCACCATTTACAATGATTCTCACAGGATCTTTGAATCGCTCTGCGCGGGTGCGTCGGGGTACTTGTTGAAGAACACCTCATTCCCCGAGATGAAAAATGCCATAGAGATCATCCACGAGGGCGGATCCATGATGTCGCCTCCTATTGCACGAAAGGTAATGGAGCATTTTCACGCGGGAAGGAAGAAACAGGTCACCTCCCCCCTTACAGATAAGGAGAAGGAGATTGTGCAGGGATTGGTGGATGGCTTGAGTTATAAGATGATTGCCGGCAGTGCTTCCATCTCCATCGAAACGGTCAGGACTCATATCAAGAATATCTACAAGAAACTACATGTGCACTGCAAAGCGGATGTGATTCGCAAATCCCTCAGTGGGGAGATATAAATAATCTGCCATATCCCACAAACATGGGATTCTTCCATCCTTTTTGATCCCTTAACTTGATTGAAATTAAAATCCGGTATCATGAAAAAAATATTTTTTTTAATCACGGCCACTTTGGTGGTATTGCCTTTATCGGCCCAGTTCAAGGCGAAGATGTTCTTTACAGGCATGGGAAAGGAACATGTTTTTACAATTTATTCTTCAGATGCCAGTTACAGGTATGAATTTAATGAAGATGGCCAGGCCGGTGTGATCATAGCAAAAACTGGCTCTTCTGAGATAGTCATACTTATGCCAGCGCAAAAAATGGCTATGAAAGCTTCTGCGGAGAATCCCATGA
>JAYEOJ010000243.1:0-3512 GCA_034722835.1 Bacteroidota bacterium
GTCAAAGAACAAGGAGGAGATCAGCAAATACACCCATGTTACATCACCCGATTACTCCACATTTGTGAGGGGGGCCGACAAGCTGAAACTCATGCAGTTTTGTATGGATAAAGGATTACCCTGTCCCCTTACCTATGAACTGGATGATAAGAACATTGAGCAGGTGGATGAGCTGCTGGACTTTCCGGTTATGATAAAACCCACCAGGGGGGTGGGGGCCATTGGAGTGATCCGATATGATGATCCTGAAAGACTGAAACACGATTACCCCTCTTTGATGAAGCAATATGGAGAGATGATCGTACAGGAGTTCATCCCGCAGGAAGGGGGGATGCAGTACCAGGCCGAAGCCTTTCTGGATGAAAAGAGCCGGATGAAGGTTTGTATGGTGATCCTGAAGCCCAGGTTTTTCCCTGTTAATGGAGGGACCAGCACGGCCAACCTGACCATTGAGCATCCGGAGATACAGGAGGTCACCCGTTCGCTGCTGGAGGGACTGAAATGGAAAGGGGCGGCAGATGTGGATTATATACTTGATCCAAGGGATCAGAAGGCCAAGATCCTGGAAATTAATCCCAGGGTGACAGCCGGTATTAAGATCGGGTTTATTGCAGGCCTGGATTACGCCGATCTTCATCTGAAGCTTGCCCTGGGACAGGAGGTTCCCCGGATGGAGTCTTACGAGCTGGGGATCTACTGCCGCAATTTCTTCCTGGATACCTTATGGTATTTTATGTCGAACAGGACAATGAAGAAAAATACCTATCCGCCTTTCTTCAGATGTTATGGCCGGAGGGTGGTCGACCAGGTCTTCAGCTGGAATGATCCCCTGGCAGGATTCGGCTTCTTCCTGAATATGGTAAAGAAATATCTGAACTTCTCGAACTTCAAGGCAAAATTCCTTAAAAAATGAGTCAGTTTACCTCTGCACTTACGATAGATGTTGAAGACGGGATCAACATCTCCATGCGCGATAACTTCAAGGTGGAGATGGAACCAACCGGACGTGTTGTGGATAATGTTGAAGTGATCCTGGATATTTGCGAAAAAAACGGGGTTAAAGGGACCTTCTTCATCCTGGGAGAGGTGGCTGAGAAATATCCGGAACTCGTTAAAAAGGTATACAAGGCGGGGCATGAGATCGGGGTACATGGTTATCAACATGACCAGGTCTTCAGGTTAACACCTGATACACTCCGGGATGCCCTGACCAAAGCCAAGGGCCTGATAGAAAATCTAATAGGGCAGGAGGTATTTGGATTCAGAGCTCCGGCATTTTCCGTTAACCCAAAAACATCCTGGGCACTCCCTGTAATCGCCTCCTGCGGCTTCAAATATGACAGCAGCATCTTTCCTTCCCTGTCACTCAGATACGGATGGAAAGATTTTTCAAGGCAAATATGCAGGATCCGGCTGGATAATTCTACATCCCTGGTGGAGGTTCCCCTGTCTGTTATCAATGTACTGGGCAGGGATCTGCCAGTGGGCGGGGGCGGATACCTGAGGTATTTTCCCTATTCGTGGACCCGGAAAGCTCTGAGCTCCATTACACGTGAAAGGCCGGCCATTGTATATCTGCATCCCTATGAGCTTGATCCCCGGAGGTACCCGGACTATTTCCATGATGCCATTGCCAGAGCTCCCCTGAAGAAGCGGATCTATCTGAGTCTTTACCGCTATAAAAAAGTGACGGTCATGCCGAAGCTGGACCAGGTGACCAGGGAGTTCCGTTTTGCTCCTTTGCATGAGATTATAAGGGACCTGGACAGAGAAGATAAAATTTCTGATATACGTATTTAGTACCCGCTGCAGCATGCCATTATCTAAGATCAAGAATACCCTCATAAATAATTTGAAGAATATTCCCGGTCCTTCCAGCCGGAGGAAAATTGTGGTCATGGAGTGTGATGACTGGGGGGGGATCCGGACCCCTTCCAGGGATGTGTACCAGAAGCTGGAGACGCTGGGAATGGTTAGAAGCGATTGCAGGTACAGACTGGATACCATGGCCACCGGCGAGGATCTGGAACAGTTGTTTGAGGTACTGGACAGCCGGAAGGATAAGAACGGCCATGCTGCTGTAATGACACCGGTATGTAATGTGGCCAATCCGGATTTCGAAAAAATCAGGCAAACGGGATTTCGTGAGTATCACTATGAAAGCTTCACCAAAACCCTGGAGAGATACAACAGGGGGAGCCGGGTCATGGATCTATGGAGAGAGGGCATGGAGAAAGGCATTTTTATACCGGAACTGCATGGAAGGGAGCATCTGACGGTACAAATCTGGCTCCGGATGCTAAAGGAGGGAAACAAGGACCTGCTGTATGCATTTGATAAAGAATTTGTTTCTCCTGAGCTGGCAGAGATGAATCCGGGAGTCCTTGGATTCCGGGCCGAATTCTTTTTTGATTCCGCCAGGCAACTTCCCTTCCTGGAAAACTCCATCAGAAGCGGGGTAGCCTTGTTCAAAAAGGAATTTGGATATACCCCCAGAGTCTTCGTCCCCAGCAATGCTATCTTTCACCCTGCACTGGAGTCCGCTGTGGCTGCCGGGGGAGTAAAATACCTGAATGTCTGGCACATGGCTCCTGTTCCGGATGTAAAAGGCGGGCTCAGGACGAAGTACTACAGAAACGGAAAAACGTCTTCATCCGGACTTACCTATTATGTGAGGAATTGTGCTTTTGAGCCCTCTGAACCGGATTATACAGGGGTGGAATCAACCCTCAGGCAAATCCAGGCGGCCTTCCGCTGGGGGAAACCAGCCATTATCAGTACGCATCGCGTCAATTTTGTGGGAGGTATCGATCCCGGGAACAGGGCTCAAGGTCTTACGGAGTTAGCGAAGCTTTTAGATGCAATAATCAAAAGATGGCCTGAAACGGAGTTTATGAGTTCGGCCGGTATGTTTAAAACAATTTATTTCTGAAGATAGAATGATATTAGTTGGCGATATAGCAACATCTCAAGCCACCATCGGGTCGCTGGTCAGATTCTTGAAAGAGCGAAAGTCAGAATTCAGGGATAAGTGCTTCATTAGCAACCTGGAGGGATTGTTATCTGACCGGGATCCAGCTAAGGACAATAAACCTATCCTGTCAAATGACACTTCCCTTCCCGGCTTGATGAAGGAGGCCGTTGATCCGGTTTTTTGCCTGGCCAACAATCATGTCCTTGATATTCCCGAAGCTTACACTCCCACCATCAGAACCCTGGAGCAGGAACAAATTCCTTTCGGCGGAGCGGGTTATTCCGCTGAAGAGGCCATGAAACCACTGATTTTCAAGGACGGCGACCAGGAAATTATCCTTTTTAATGCCTGCTGGGATTTTCTGCTGTATAACCATAAAAATCCCACATCAGGCGTGTATGTGGGAGAACTGGATGAACGCAGGATGATTGAGGAGGTATCCCGGTTCCGTTCATTACATCCTGAAGCAGCCATTGTGGTATATATTCACTGGAACCTGGACCTGGAGAAATTACCATTTCCCATGTACCGGCAATTT
>JAYEOJ010000244.1:0-2962 GCA_034722835.1 Bacteroidota bacterium
GGCCACATTCCATATGTTGATCAGGTTCATGTCAGGTTCCAGTGTTCAAGTTTGTTATCCATGTAGTGGACATAGGCGTGTTCCAGGTTGGGATCTACCTGGACTGCCTGAATCTCTGCGGGCTTCTCTCCCACAAACTGTACCTCCCAGCCTCCTCCTGAGGGGATGGTCGATATGATGGGAACCTCACTCTTCAGTTCTTCGTACTTCTCCTGGCTGATCTCCGCTCTCCAGACAAAGCCTTTAGCTTCCTCCACCAGGTGATCAGGGGTACCGTTATAAATGAGCGTGCCTTCATTCAGCAGGGCCATCTGGTTGCAGGTGCTGGAAATATCCCCCACGATATGAGTGGATAGGATAATGATGGTTTCTGAACGGCCCAGATCCGACAGCAGGTTTCTGAAGCGGATCCGTTCTTCCGGGTCCAGTCCCGTGGTTGGTTCATCCACAATGATGATTGAAGGACTGGCAATCAGTGCCTGAGCTATTCCGAGCCTGCGTTTCATACCACCCGAAAGTTTGTTGGCCATACGATTTCTGAACTCATAGAGTCCGACACTTTCAAGCATCTCATCCACACGCTCGCCCCGCTCCCGTTTTGAGTTCATACCTGCCAACCTGGCGGCATAATCCAAAAATTCCCAGGAACGCAATTTGGCAAAAAACCTGAAATCCTGGGGAAGATATCCTACCATTTTCCGGATCTCTTTGCGATAAGAGCTGATATCGTTCCCATCCACCAGCACCTGGCCGGAAGTGGGCTGCATCAGGGTAACCAGGATTCGCATAAGTGTCGATTTGCCTGCACCGTTGGGACCCAGCAATCCAAACATTCCTTCGGAAATAATCAGATCCACATCATCCAGGGCTTTGAAACCGCCGGAATACGTTTTAGTCAGATTCTTAATTTCTATTTTCAAAATGCAGTTTGATTGCTGGATTGCTAATTTTGCGGGTTTGACTAATTCGACGCCGCAAGGTTTAACCGTGTTACAAGAATTTTTCTGAATATGAAATTAAACCTTTTTATACCAGAATAATCATAAAAGCAGTTATACCTTTATAAAAAAAAGAGAAAATGAAAAAAGTAAAAAATTTCAGAATCCTGGGCCTTGCACTACTGTGTTCTTTTTTTGTTCTTAATCTATCGGCACAGAGAGGATCTGGTCGCGGATTCCAGATGACCGAGGAGGACATTAAGGAACGGGTGGAGAGTTTTGCCAAAACTCTGGAGATGAATGAGGATCAGCACAAGAAAGCGCTTGCTGTGGAGATGGACTTCTATAATAAGAGGCAGATTGAGCGTCAGAAAATGATGAATGCAGGCGGACCTCCAACCGATCGGGAAGCTATGCGTGCAAAGATGATGAAGATGCGGGACGAGCGAAATGCACAATATGAAGACATCCTTAGTGCTGATCAGTACAAGAAGTTCATTGATATCCAGGAGCAGCGCCAGCGTGAGATGCGCGAGCAGCGTCAGCAATCCAATCCGGATGGAGAGGGAGGCGATTCGGAGCGCTCTGAAAGGGGACGCGGACGAGGTTAAGCACTGCTGGCTTCTTATAGTAAAAAGATTTCTGAACAATTCTGTGTTGAACAGGTTTACTGTACGATACAGAATTTTTTTTAACCTCGATAATAAGTATTATGTCAGTCAGAACAGCAAAATCGCAATGGAACGGAACCCTGAAAGATGGAGAGGGCACCATGAACTTCAGCAATTACAGTGGACCATATACCTTTAAATCCCGTTTTGAAGAGGGCACCGGAACCAATCCCGAAGAGCTTGTGGGAGCAGCCCATTCAGGTTGCTATTCCATGTTTCTTGCTGCCCTTATCAGTGGTGAGGGACTTACGCCGGAAAGCGTGGAGACCACTGCAAAAGTACACCTGGGAAGAGATGATACCGGCCCTGTGGTTACGACCATTGAACTGGATAGCCAGGTAAAATGCGAGGGTTTATCCCAGGAAAAATTTGAAGAGCTTTCTCTTGCTGCCAAAGCGAAATGTCCCATTTCAAGGCTGGTGGCTGCTGCCGATATCAAGTTGAAGGCTGTGCTCCTTTAAATGGTATAATATTATTGGGATCCCCATCCATGATCCATTTGCGGACCCTGGGTGGAGCGTAGCTTTGCATGCGCTTAAACAGCTCATCAATGTGCTCACTGACCAGTAGCATGTCGCGGTTGAGATCTTTTAAGAAACCATCTTCCACCATCCGGTCGACAGCCGATAGTATCTGGTTGTAAAATCCATTGGTGTTCAGGATTCCCACAGGTTTATCATGTAATCCAAGCTGGCCCCAGGTTAACATCTCAAACAATTCATCCAGGGTGCCAAATCCACCAGGAAGGGCGATGGCTCCATCGCACATCTTCTCTATCAGGGCTTTTCGGGCATGCATGGTCTCCACTGTGATTAATTCTGTCAAGCCATTGTGTGCAACCTCTTTCACATGCAGAAAGCCGGGGATCACACCGGTAACTTCTCCCCCGGCTTCCAGGGCAGCGTCGGCCAGGATCCCCATCATTCCAACCTTGCCTCCTCCGAATACTACATGGATATTGTTCTCAGCCAGGTACCTGCCCAGTTGAGCAGCCTGAGTTCTGTATATTTCATTGGGCCCCGCACTGGAGCCACAGTAGATTGCGATTTTTTTCATTCCCCAAAGATAACATCCTCCGGCAAAATCGAAGAGGGTGCCTTTTCGGGACACCCTCTCCATTCTATTGTTGCCGGTGATTTACACCACCGGATCCGGATGATTCTTCAGGATGGCTGTGAATTGCTCAAAGTCAGCCGTTGAAAGCTCATGATTTTTAAGCTCTCCTCGTAAAAACTTATCATAGCCTACCAGGTCCATCAGTCCGTGACCGCTGAAGTTAAAGAGGATTACCTTCTCTTTTCCTTCCTCCTTGGCCTGTTTGGCCTGCCTGATGACCGAGGCAATCGCATGAGT
>JAYEOJ010000244.1:2972-3511 GCA_034722835.1 Bacteroidota bacterium
AGGAGCAGGAATGATCCCTTCTGTACGAGAGAAAAGCACGCCTGCTTCGTAACACTCAAGCTGGTGAATGGCTTCCGCTGTGGCCAGTCCCTCTTTACAGGCGTGACTTACCAGAGGTGACATTCCATGGTATCGGAGTCCACCCGCATGGATCGGAGGTGGAATAAAGCCATGTCCAAGAGAATTCATAGCCAGCAGTGGAGTCATCCTGGCAATATCCCCATGGTCATAGGCAAAAGGAGCTTTGGTCAGCGTGGGACAGCTTGCAGGTTCCACGGGAATGATCTCAATATCAGCCCCATTGATCTTTTCCTGCATAAATGGGAAAGCAAGCCCGGCAAAGTTACTGCCTCCTCCGGCACAGCCAATGATCACGTCAGGTAGCTTCTCCCCCGCCTTTTCAAGCTGTTTTTTTGCCTCCAGACCAATGATGGTCTGATGGAGCATTACATGATTTAATACACTACCCAGAGAATAGCGGGTCTGACCGCTTTCATCGGTGACCGCCGCTTCCACAGCCTCACTGATGGCGATACCAA
>JAYEOJ010000245.1:0-3511 GCA_034722835.1 Bacteroidota bacterium
AAATAGGAAGGAATATGGTCGGCAGCCAGAATCTGGTCGTAGGCATTCATGACTGCCTTGTGAAAATAGGGGTGTTTAATATACCTGTTGTTTACGAAAAAAAACTGTTCCCCGTAAGTTCTCCTGGCATGCTCAGGTAAGCCGATGAAACCGCTGATGGTAATCATGGTGGTTGCTGTTTCCAGTGGTACCAGGTGCGAGTTGATGGCTTTCCCAAATACACCAACGATCCTTTGCCTGAGGTTTGAAACGGGAAGTTGAAATATCTCAGACTGATTGTGAATCAGGGCACAGGTAATTTCCGGGTGGGTAAGAGCCACGTGGTTAAATTCATTGATAATATGCCGGAGTTCGGTCTGATCGCTCTTCAGAAATTTCCTTCGTGCGGGAATATTGTAGAAGAGATTCCTGATTTGAAAATTGGAGCCCGAGGGAGCCTGAACAGCTTCCTTCGATTCAAGCTTCGACCCTGCCATCCGGATTTGGATTCCCAGCTCATCCTCTTCCTGCCTGGTTTTTAGTGTTACCTCCGATACTGCTGCCATGGAGGCAAGGGCTTCCCCTCTGAATCCCCTGGTTTGGATGGAGAACAGATCTTCGGCGCTGGATATTTTCGAAGTGGCGTGGCGCTCAAAACATCTTTCTGCATCTATCTCAGACATCCCGCATCCATTGTCGATCACCTGGATCAATGTTTTGCCAGCATCCTTAATGATCACTTTGATATGGGTTGAACCCGCATCAACGGCATTCTCCATTAATTCCTTCACCACGGAGGCGGGACGCTGTATAACCTCACCAGCTGCGATCTGGTTGGCAACCGCATCACTCAACACATGGATGATCTCTGACATCTATCTGTAAAATATTAGATATGCGAGAAAAAGAAGTATGGCCAGGATCACAAAAAGCCTGATGTTTGACGTGCGGCTGGCCTTCACCTTGGCCTTCTGACCGGCGGTTCGAAAAGCTCCGCGACGGATAGTTGTGCGGTTGGGATCAGTTGGCACCTCCACACCCATTTCCTGCTTGATCTGCCGGATTCGTTCCTCCCTGGCCTCCTTTTCCGGGTCCCAGTACCTGGGGGTATAATTAAATTGCTTATGTCCGGGCAGTTTAATAAACCGGGGTATTCCCATATCACTTTATTTAGCCTGTAAAGTTAACGATAAAGTCTATAAGGACGAAAGCCTGTAAAGTCGAAACTGATTTTTTACTTTTGAGACTATGAAAGCTCTGATCCAGGAGGTCTTTTAGCAAAAGTATCTGAGGCATTAAAAACAAGAGGCCGCCCCATGACAGAGCGGCCTCTATTACTTGGATCGGCTTATTTATCCAGGATTATTACTTATTGTCGTCGAATTTGATGGATACCACATACCAGACTTTCACTGCTTTTCCCCTTTGCTTTCCAGGCGTCCAGTCGGGCATCTCACTAATCACTTTCAGGGCAGGAGCGTCAAATCCTTCATAGGTACTACGAAGCACTTCTTCATTCACAACCTGCCCTTTTTCATTGACCAGGAAGCGGACTACTACCTCGCCTTCAATTCCCTCGTTTTTAACTTTCTCAGGATATTCCAGGTTGGAATAAATATAGGTTTTCAAAGCAGGTGTACCTCCGGGGAACTTGGGCATGTCTTCTACTATGTAGAATACCTCGCCGTCCTTTTCGAAGCTTTCCATCTCATTTTCTTTTGCCGCAGCTTCCTTGGTGGTGATCACGACCACTCCATCTTTGGCATTGTACTTTTTTACCATGGGACTGTCGGGATTTTTATAGACGCTAATATTGTCAATAAGATCCGGATTAATATTTTCGATATTATCAATCTGTTTGCCATCAAGAATATATACAGGATTTGCCTCTGATCCATCCGTTTTTTTCAAGGTGATGGTCTCCGTCTTTTCTGTACCATCTTTTTTTGGATCGTCAAGAACAAAGTTGAACGGGTAGGTAAACACTACATCAACCTTTTTTCCGCGCTGCATACCCGGAGTCCATTTAGGGGAGGAATTCACCACCCTAAGAGCTTCCTTATCCAGGGCAGGATCTACGCCTCTTACAACCACGGGATCAACGACCTTACCTGTCTTGTCAACTGTAAACTGAACAATAACCCGTCCGCTTATTTCATTCTTAGCGGCAGTTTCGGGATACCTCAGATTTTCTGCGATGTACTTCCGGAACTCGGTGGCTGGTTCTCCACCATTGAATTGCGGCATATCTTCGACAACAAAGAATTCCTCTTCTTCAATTGCAGCATCTTTAGTGGTAATCAGGATGACCCCGTCTTTGGCATTGTATTTTTTTACGAGGGGATCGTCAGGATCTTTGATTACACTAATGCTTTCAATTTCGTTCGGATCAAGATCATCGATGCCTTCAACCACTTTTTTCCCATCCAGTACAAATACCGGATTGGCCTCTTCGCCCTCCTTTAGTTTTATGGAGATTGAGCCGCTCACCTCTTGCTTCACTTCCAGGGGCACCGATTCCAGGTCCATGGTATAGGTCTTCACTTCAAGTTTCAGCGGTTTTTTACCGATGTCGGATGCTTTCACAATAAGGCTTTCATATCCCACAAATGAGATCACCAGCTCGGGATCTCCATCCACGTTCAAAATAAAGGTACCCTCTGTGTCCACCACGCTTCCCAGGGTGCCGTTTCTGACAACCACAGATGCTCCGGTGGCGGGTTCGCCTGTATCAGCAAATATAACTTTGCCTGTTACGGTTTTTTGTTGCGGGGTCATTCCGGTGGTGAGTCCCAGGGTGACCAGGACAGCAGGAATAAGCAATGCAATCTTAATAATCCCCAGGGGGGATTTTCTTGGCTTTTTCATCATTTTAAATCGTTTAAGTGTTAAGGAGTGATTAAACTGGTTGCCCAACCTGAACACATTCACACCCAGGGTGTGGTTCATAAGCTGAGCTCTATAACGAGCGGGATTTACCCCGGCCGAAAGAACTTCCCTGTCGGCCAGGTGCTCGTGGTTTTCTTTAATCATCCTGGAAATAAGCCATGAGAAAGGATTGAACCAGGTCAGCAAAAGGGTCAGTTCAATAAGCATCAGATCGATGTAATGAAGCTGCCGTATATGCGCCTGTTCATGTAGGAGTACGTTATCAAGGTCCTGCTCGCCTTTTAGGGAGCCAGGTATAAATATTCTGGTAAAAAGAGTAAATACCTGGTCTTTTTTAATGAAGGCCACCCCCTCTTCGTTTCTGGTGTGCCGCCAGGTCAGGTTCCATTTGAAAACAATAATCAGGTTTTTCAGGAACATGAATGAAAGACCGGCAAGATAGACCAGCAGGAGTATCTGAAGCCAGTTTATGCTTACTCCGGCAGAGGATTCCGTAGTTTCAAGAAAGGAAGTTGAAACAGCAGGAGTATCCAAATCAATAAAGACCGTGGGAGTCAGATCCACCGCAAGAGGCAGCTTCCGGAACGTGATAAAAGGAAAGATCCAGGCGGCTGCTACTCCTGCAAGCAGGTAGAAACGTTTG
>JAYEOJ010000246.1:0-3508 GCA_034722835.1 Bacteroidota bacterium
GGTCCTGCTATGACTTGTTCCTCCTATCTTTAGTTAAACATTTGTCTTAATTGCTTCCAGCTGATTTTCTACCTCTGATTGCAGAAACTGTGCAAATTCTTCCAGTTTCATCACGCCTTTATCACCCTCTCCCTGCCTTCGAACGGAAACTGTACCGCTTTCTTGCTCTTTTTCACCTATGATAAGCATATATGGAATTCGCTTTAACTCGTTATCCCTGATCTTCTTACCTATCTTTTCACTGCGCTCGTCAATCAGGGTGCGAATATCGTAATTTTTGAGGAATTCTGAAACTTTTTCTGCATAATCATGGTATTTTTCGCTAATGGGCAGAATCACAGCCTGATCGGGAGTTAACCAGAGGGGGAATTTCCCGGCAGTATGTTCGATAAGTACGGCCACGAAACGCTCCATGGAACCGAAGGGGGCACGATGGATCATCACCGGCTGGTGCTTCTGGTTATCGGCTCCGATATATTCCAGTTCAAAACGCTCCGGAAGGTTGTAGTCCACCTGGATGGTTCCCAGCTGCCACGTTCTTCCAAGAGCATCCTTCACCATAAAGTCCAGCTTGGGTCCGTAGAAGGCTGCCTCGCCATATTCAACCACAACATTTTCAAGCCCTTTGGCCTCTACGGCTTGCACAATGGCTTTTTCCGATTTCTCCCAGTTTTCGTCGGTACCAATATATTTTTCTTTATCCTCCGGATCCCGAAGTGATACCTGGGTGACGAAATCTTTGAAATCTAAAGTCTTGAAGATGTAGAGAATGATGTCAATTACCTTCAGGAACTCCTCTTCCAGCTGGTCGGGGCGACAGAAAATATGGGCATCATCCTGGGTAAATCCACGTACGCGGGTCAGCCCGTGCAACTCTCCACTCTGTTCATAGCGGTAAACGGTTCCAAATTCAGCCAGGCGAACCGGAAGATCCTTATAGGACCTGGGTTTTGATTTATAGATCTCGCAGTGGGCAGGGCAGTTCATGGGTTTCAGAAGAAATTCCTCACCTTCCTGCGGGGTAGAGATGGGCTGGAAACTGTCCTTGCCGTATTTGGCATAGTGTCCGGAAGTCACCCAGAGTTCTTTTTGTCCGATATGTGGGGTGATCACGGGTTCGTAGCCGGTATCGCGCTGCACTTTTTTCAGGAAGTTCTCCAGCCGTTCCCTTAACTGTGCCCCTTTGGGCAACCATAGCGGAAGTCCGGGTCCAACCCTTTGTGAAAAGGTAAAGAGTTCCAGTTCCCGGCCCAGTTTCCTATGGTCCCTCAATTTGGCCTGCTCCAGCAGTTCCAGGTGCTCTTCCAGCATTTTTGCCTTGGGGAAGCTCACGCCATAGACCCGGGTCAGTTGTTTACGCTGTTCATCACCCCTCCAGTAGGCACCTGCCACACTAAGTAGTTTGATGGCCTTGATGGGGGAGGTGTCGGCCAGGTGCGGTCCACGGCAGAGATCCGTAAAATTTCCCTGGTGATAGAATGAAATGCTTCCATCCTCCAGTTCGCTGATCAGCTCCGTCTTATACTCGTCCCCCTTCTCACCAAAAAAATTCATGGCTTCTTCCTTACTCACCTCTTTTCGGGTATATTCCTCTTTCCGGGAGGCAAGTTCCTTCATTTTCTTCTCGATCTTTGGCAGATCTCCGTCGGTGATTACCACATCATCTCCCGGATCCACATCGTAGTAGAAGCCGTTTTCAATGGCTGGGCCAATGCCGAATTTGGTACCAGGATAAAGAGACTCAATGGCTTCGGCCATCAGGTGGGCCGAGGAGTGCCAGAAGGCATGTTTCCCGTCGGGATCATTAAACTTGTTCAGTTTTATGGTGGCATCCTCCTGAATGGGACGGTTCAGATCCCACAGCTCCTCATTCACATTGATGGAGAGCACCTCACGTGCCAGGCTGTTACTCAGGCTCCTGGCTATATCCAGACCCGATACACCCTGCTCAAATTGCCTTACCGATCCATCGGGGAAAGTGATGTTAATCATTGAATATTCTTTTAAAAAACAGCGCAAAGATACGAATTCTGTGGGGATCCTGCAGGTTCTTCTGCCAGGCGGTGTATAAAATGTGAAACATAAACAGTTCAGGTCCGTATCAGAGTTTGGCATGCTATTTGGATTTACATAAACAAGAACCAGAAAACCAAAGATCATGAAACGCTTAATAACCATACTGCCCCTGCTGTCACTACTCGTGATAAGCTGCCACAGAGAACCCTATGCTGATGCTACCGTGGACCTGAATCCCGCCTATGTGGGTGAATATGTCCGATTTGCCAGCTATTCCACCAATGCAAGTTATATAGAGTGGAATATGGACGATGGCTATACATACAATGAACCCGTTGTGGATCACTTTTTCGTAAAGCCCGGAGCATATGATGTCCGCCTGAGTGCTTTCGGAGACAAAGGAGGCATTAGTACCGCTGTGATTCCTATGGAGGTGATTGGTTCAATAGTTACCATCGTGGTTGAGGATATCGATTATGAAGGTACTTTGATCCCGGATGTGGAGATTTATCTTTTTGAATCGATGGGGGACTGGAATACAGGAGACATTGACCTGGCTATCGGGCCGTTCTATACCGATAATTACGGAGAGGTAACCATAGATGGCCTCGACTATAAAGAATACTATGTGGATGCATTTCTTGATATGGGAGCCTGGTACTACGCAAATTGGTGGCTGGGTGATGATGAAAATGATACCTACTGGATCGAAACGCAGCTCCTTACAGGCTGGGAATACCATACCTTTTATGCGTATGTGGGAGCATATGACTGGCCGGAAAGTAAGAAATCGACAAATGCGGAAGACCTGCGTAAAGGAAGGATTCATTGGTCACCTGAAAGCAGACAGCTTAAGTCAGCAGTTAAGAATCATCCAAAGAAGGAGAACAAGACTTCCGTAAAAAGAGAAAATCGATAAAAATCGATTCCGGTTCCCATAAAAAATAAAAATTTAATATATTTGCACCCCCGAAGCGAAAACTTCGGGGTTGTTTTTTTACATGTTGGCCCAGATGGCAGGGCCGACCGTTAAGAAATACTCCGGTGGAGTATTTTAGGGAGGAGCCAGCTTGAGGGAAGACCAATTCCGCCACCAGATTATACCGGATAAGCGCGGTTTAGGTCAAAAGTTCTTTATTGTAATAGTCATCTTGCCCAGATGGCGGAATTGGTAGACGCGCTAGTTTCAGGGACTAGTGTACGCAAGTACGTGCAGGTTCGAGTCCTGTTCTGGGCACTTTTTAATTGATGCCCAGGTGGCGGAACTGGTAGACGCGCTAGGTTGAGGGCCTAGTGACCGATTTTGGTCGTGCAAGTTCGATTCTTGTCCTGGGCACCAACAAAGCCAAAAGCAACATTCAATCTGAAAGATGCTTTTGGTTTTTTTTTCCTCCGCTTCGATGCAGTTCAGGTATCTCCAGCCAGACACAATCGATAGAACAATACCCATTAGCAATAGCCAAATGGATATTAAATTTAGATGAAAACTTTT
>JAYEOJ010000247.1:0-3491 GCA_034722835.1 Bacteroidota bacterium
CATGCAGGACGATGTGCCCCTCTTTTCAGGACATACGATCCTTGGAAATCTGGTCTTCATTGCGGGCAAAGGGGCCCACTTTGACGGAGACATCAGTGATCATACGGATCACGTGCTCAAGGAACTGGAGAAAGAGCTTGTGAAGGCAGGCAGTTCCATGGACAAGGTCCTTAAAGTGAATGTATATCTGCACGACCTGGTTGACTATCATGCCATGAACAAAGTTTACAGGGGACGTTTTGGCAAGAACCCACCCGTCAGGACCACGGTAGCTACCTATGGGGGTGTACCCGGAGATTCACTGGTAGAAATTGATTGTATCGCAGCACTGGACTAGGATGGTTACAAGACGAACATTACTCAAAAGACTGGGCACCCTTCCGCTGGTGGGAGGTTTGTTCGGTACAGGTCTGCTGGCCGGAAGTCCGGTTCCCAGCCCAATTCAAAATCCGGGATTCCGGAGAGACTATTTTAAGGAACTGGGTGTAAGGACCTTTATAAATGCAGCCGGCACCTATACTTTTATGACGGGATCGCTGATGCACCCCGAAGTGATTGAAGCCTATAATTACGCCACCAACGAATACGTTTTGCTGGATGATCTGCAGGACAAAGTAGGAGCACGCATAGCAGAACTTCTGCGCTGCGAAGCAGCCACCATTACTGCAGGAGCCGCATCAGCCATTACCCTGGGCACTGCAGGAGTACTCTCGGGGATGGATCCGGAGAAGGTGATACAGATCCCTGATCTGAAGGGGATGAAGAGCGAGGTGATCCTTCAGAAGTCCCATGTAATTGGCTATGCCCATGCCATCCGGAATTGCGGAGTGAAACTGGTAGAGGTAGAAACCCGGAAAGAGCTGGAGAAGGCCATCAATGAAAAGACGGCCATGATGTGGTTCTTCAATGGGAATAACTTCGTTGGAGAGGTTCAGGATCAGGAGTTTGTTGAGATTGCTCAGAAGCATGGCATTCCAACATTCAATGATTGTGCGGCAGATGTACCACCGGTTGAAAACCTCTGGAAATACAATGAAATGGGTTTTGACATGGTGGCATTCTCAGGAGGCAAAGGGCTATGCGGACCTCAGAGTGGAGGATTACTGATGGGTAAGAAGAAGTATATCGATGCAGCCAGGCTGCATGCACCCCCCAGGGGAAATACCATTGGAAGAGGCATGAAAGTAAATAAGGAAGAGGTACTGGGCATGCTCGTCACCATCGAATCCTACCTGGCCCGTGATCACGAGGCGGACTGGGCCCTGTGGGAGAAGCAGATCCAGACCATGCATGATGCAGTAGCTGACATCGAGGGTGTGAATCCTGAGATACACGTTCCAAAAGTGGCCAATCATGTGCCGTCATTGAGGATCGCTCTGGATCCTGATAAAACGGATTGGACCGCAGATACGGTAAGGCAGGAGTTGAGAGAAGGGCATCCGTCCATTGAAACCGTCGGTGGAAAGGAATCCATTGGGATTACCGCCTGGATGATGCAGCCTGGACAGGAACGAATTGTTGCCAGCCGGCTCAGGGAGATCCTGATATCACAGGCTTAAGCTGTCAACATCCTCACCCGGACATGTCGCGAAGAAGTTTCATCAGACAATGCGGCATTCTCAGCGCCGGAGCAATCGGCTCCGGCAGCTGGAATGCTACGCTGGCATCTATCCTCAACAGACCATGGGGAGATGAATTAAAGAGTGATGTCATCATTATCGGAGGAGGATTGGGTGCCTGTGCCGCTGCTTTAGCAGCATGCAGGAATGGATCTTCGGTGATCATGACCGAAGCCACAGACTGGATCGGTGGACAGGTAAGTCAGCAGGCAGTGCCTCCTGACGAGCATCAATGGATCGAATCACATGGGCGAACGGCAAGTTATGCCAGCTACCGTTCTTTAGTTAGGGAATATTACCGCAGGAATTATCCGCTTTCCGGAATGGCCCGGAATGCTGAATTCCTGAATCCGGGAAACGGGGCAGTATCCAGACTTTGCCATGAACCTGCAGTTTCAGTTGCAGTTCTTGAGTCTATGCTTGCCCCGGCAATCAGCCAGGGACAGTTGAAGCTTTTACTTAACACGGAACCGGTTGAGGTCCACACGGATGGTGATTCCATCCGGGCTGTGAGTTGCCATACAGGAGAGGAAAAAAGAAGCATTGTACTACATGGTACATTCTTCATTGATGCCAGTGAAGAGGGGGATCTGCTTAAGCTTTCCGGGACCGAGTACTTCATCGGTGCAGAATCGCAGAAACAAACCGGTGAAAGGCATGCCCCGGAAAAGGAGGATCCCACCAACATCCAGGCACTCACCTGGTGCTTTGCCATGGATCACCTGGAAGGGGAAGATCATACCATTGATCCTCCTGACATGTACCCGATGTGGAAGGATTATGTTCCGAAGATACAACCTGCCTGGCCCGGAAAACTGCTTTCACTGACCTACACGCATCCCAGATCATTACTTCCGAAAACACTCTCCTTCATACCGCCTGATATACAGGGAATGATGCCAAAAACTGAAGCATTGAATCTCTGGTTATATCGAAGACTCATTGACCGGAACAATTTCGAAGAAGGAACATTCCGGAGTGATATCAGTCTGGTGAACTGGCCTCAAAACGATTTCCTGCTGGGGAATATTACAGATGTTGCCCCGGAAGAACGCCGAAAAAATCTGGAAAAAGCCAGGCAGTTGAGCCTTTCGCTGTTTTACTGGCTCCAGACGGAGGCACCGCGTCCAGACGGAGGACAGGGTTGGAAAGGATTACGTTTGCGAAAAGACATTACCGGTACAGAAGACGGGCTGGCCAAGTATCCTTATATCAGAGAATCCCGGAGGATCAAAGCAGAAACTACCATTCTGGAACAGGATATTTCCCTTGAGGACAGAATGCAAATCACGGGCTTAACCCGGGCAGAGGTACGGGCAAAAGAATACCATGATTCTGTGGGGATCGGATATTACGCTCTGGATCTGCACCCCAGCACCGGAGGTGACAATTATATTGACATGGACAGCGTCCCCTTTCAGATCCCTCTGGGAGCCATGATCCCGGTGCGCATGGAGAACCTGATCCCGGGATGCAAAAATATTGGAACCACCCACATCTCCAATGGATGTTACCGCCTCCATCCCGTTGAATGGACCATCGGGGAAGCAGCCGGTTCCCTGTGTGCATTTTCTTTGAAAAAGAAGGTCATGCCCAGACAGATCAGAAACTCCGATAAATTACTTTCTGATTTTCAGCATCTGCTAATGAAAAGTGGATTTGAACTGTCGTGGCCTGAATCATAAATGAATATGAACGATTAAAGTAAAACTATGAGAACGCTATCCATTCTTTTCATCTTACTAATAAGTATTCTTGCCAGCTGCAAAACAGAAGCAGAACCAGAAGAAGGCTACAAATACCAGGTAATGAGGCTTGAAGAGAGGCCGGAAATCAATGCTGTTTGGGACAAATCGACCTGGAACGGGATCA
>JAYEOJ010000248.1:0-3491 GCA_034722835.1 Bacteroidota bacterium
AGAACCAGATACTTGGTATTGGATTGCCACCATCATCGGGTTATACATCCAAGCAGATTAATGCCGGCCTGCTTGCCAGTAAGGGTGTTGAATTCTCTGTTGGAGGTGTGCCTTACAGGACCAATGATCTGAACTGGGATGTGAACCTTGTTTTTTCCAAAAACAGAACAACAATCGAGGAACTTTCAGAAGGATTCGATTATATCAGACTATGGAGCGATGCTAAAGGTGGAGCATACTCCTGGGTAGGTGATGAGATTGGCCAGCTTATTGACCGGGCCCTGGTCCGTGTCGATGACCCGAATTCACCCTACCACGGATGGCCCATCATAGATGACGAAGGTTGGGAAGATAGTGACAGAACACTTCAGGATGAAGATGGAAACAGAGTGGCCCCTATCATTGGCAACTTCAATCCTGACTTCATAATTGGTATGCAAACAGGAGTGACTTATAAGAACTGGACCATCAGTGCGAGTCTGGACTGGAGAGTGGGTGGACAGTTTGTTTCTCAAACATTCCGCTACGGGGAATCTGACCTGCATACGCAAAGATGGTTAGATAAAGCACTGGACCTAAGTGATGTGGATGATATTCCAGCTTATCTTAAAGAACATGCTGACGAATATCTGTCACCCGACGGTGAGTTCTTTGTTATTGTTGGTGGTCCAACAGATGAGTATGGTGGTTTTAATTTCACTGAAGATGGAATTACACTAAACGATGGTGTCTTTATGCCAGGTGTAGAAGGGTACTACGACGACGATGGAAATTTCGTAATGACACGAGAAAATCTAGGTGGTCCGGGAACTCCCCTAATCAGGTACCAGGACTACTATGGTTGGAGCTACACACGCAACGCTACATTTGATGCTGACTTCATTAAGCTCAGGGAGATATCTATTGGTTATCAACTTCCTCCCATAAAGGGAATCCAGAATCTTACGGTTTCTTTGTATAGCCGGAACATTATTCTCTGGACCAAAGCCGGTATCGGTATCGATCCTGAAATGGCATTTCAGCCTGAAGGGGGTACACAACCCAGCGGTATCCAGTTTAAGCAGGGTATCGAACGATTTAATGTATCTCCCTGGACGATCCCGGTGGGTATTAAGTTAAATATTAGTTTCTAATATTATAAACTAGAAAATCATGAAATTACTGAAAATATTAAATAGAGTATTTCTGGTTCTGGCAGTGGTGAGCTTTGTCTCCTGTGATGATCTTACCGAACTGAATGTGAACCCGAATGGAGTGGACCCCGAGACGGTCCAGCCAAACCTGATGGTAGCTACAGTTATCTCTAACACTGCAATGCCCTATCTTAGCATGAGTTATGATGGTGATGTCGCCGGTGTGATGCAATACGTTCAAAAAAGCGGATGGGGTTCAGGATTGAATAAATTCGACTGGACCGGAGAACGTGGATGGGCAGGGCCCTTTGGCAACCTGAGAAATACAAAGCACCTGTACGAACGATCCGTAGAAGAAGGAATGGAGTTCCAGCAGGGTATAGCCATTGTATTACGGGCTTTTAACTACGCTTATATTATTGACTCATGGGGAGAAGCACCTTACACGGCAGCCTTGAATGGTGCTGAAGGTGAACAGGAAGATCTTTTCCCTGTGTTTGACTCGCAGGAAACCATTTACAGGGGAATCATTGAAGAGCTTGAGACAGCAAATACGCTCCTGTCAAAATCTGCCGGCGAATATACAGGGATCGATCCGAATTCTGATATTCTCTATGGTGGCGATCCTGCAAAGTGGAGAATGATGGCAAACTCTCTGATGTTGAGATATTACATGCGCGTTTCAACAAAACTTCCTTCTTATGCACAGGATGGTATAGAAGCGATTATATCTGATCCTGGCACCTACCCGATCTTCACATCCGGTGATGATGATGCAACCATGGGATATATAGGTTCTTCCTCTGCTGATGCATGGCCCAATGCCATCGCATTTGATGCTTCTGAAAGCAATTTCAACAGGGTTCAGCTTTGTGCCGGATTCAGAGATGTTCTGGTGGACTTAAACGACCCCAGGATTGCTGTCTGGTTCAACAAGGTCATAGTACCAATTAAAGTCTCTACAGCATACACTCCTGAAGCAGATATTGTGGTGGATGGTATAAGATACCTGCATCCCGATTCTATGGTCGTAAGAGACTGGGAGGTTTATAACCAGGACACCTGGCCTGCAGATATTGAGGATGGAAAAGTCCTTGTTGACACCATGGATTACGCAGGCATGCCAATTGCATCTTCCACCGGTGATGGATCCGGTTGGAATTTGAATCCCAATGTCATACAGGGAGGGTCCAATGTCCATAATTCTGCACTGGCAGATATGTACAAGGAAGCAAGTGGTGGTATGTTAAAAGCAAGATTGATCTCCTATGCAGAAGTATGTTTCATTCTTGCTGAAGCGGCTCAAAAAGGATGGTCAGTTGGTTCGCAGCAGGGATGGTATGAGGATGGTGTGGAAGCATCATTCAATACCTGGGGTGTTGGTGATGACGCTGCCGCCTATCTTTTGGAGACGGGAGTTGCCTATGATGGTTCTCTGGAACAGATTATGGTTCAGAAATGGATCGCTAACTGGACGGTTGCCCATGAATCATGGTGCGACTGGAGAAGAACCGGTTACCCCGATCTTACCATAGGCCCCATAGCAACACGTGATGCCATGCCTCTGCGCTTTTTGTATGGCAATGACGAGAAAAACAGAAATAACACAAATTACCTGAATTCAATCAGCGGACTGGAAGAAACCGCTTTTACCGCACAGGATGGCGAGGACAGTTCATGGTCCAAATTCTGGCTGCTGCAAGGAACAGGTATTCCCTATTAGAAGTTTAGTTTAAGTTAGAAGTAGTTGGTAGTAGTTTAGTTAGTTAAAAAGGTAAATAAGCCATGATATCCTTGGCTTATTTACTTTTTTTTTGTCATCAAACATTTGGATTACAGATCGATTTTGTTGCTCCCGGAACTCAGTACAATCTCCTGATCTCTCCAGACAAATCTTCCCGGCAAACCTTCTGGAATAATTATCTTTCCAGTAATACCCTTTTTACCTTTTCGTTCTAGCTCAACTAGAATCTCTCCCTTTGGATGCACGATTTTACATTCTAATTCTTTCAATGGACCAGGGTGTGGCTCAATTTTTACCGTTTTGAACCCGGGAGATGCAGGCTCAATACCACTTAGCAAAGAAAGGAAATGATAATTTGGACTGGCACTCCAGGCATGACAGTCGGATCTTGTGGGTTCCGGTGTCTCGGCAAAAGTTGTGAGCCCCATACTTATCATCTCTTTCCATTCATCAAGTATACCGAGATAGTTATCAGCTAAACCTGCCTCTTTCATGGCCTGGATCAGATAAAACTTAAAATAAAGTGTTGTCTGAACCAGATCTTCATCATTCAGTATCCTGTTCTCATATCCAACAAGCCTGTATTCCTTCACTCTTGCCGGATTGAATTCAAT
>JAYEOJ010000249.1:0-3488 GCA_034722835.1 Bacteroidota bacterium
GTTAGTGGTTGGAATTTCCTGGAATGCGCAGCATATGAATGCAGTTGACCATTCCCCTGGCATTGTGGTAGGTGGTCTTCCAGATATGACTTTTGGGCTGATCCACGGTTTCAGGATAAGTATCGGTGGCAGCATTGAACCATCCACCATAGCTTTTATCAATGAGGTAGCTATCGATATGTTCCCAGGATTTAAGGAACAAGGCATAATAATCCTGTGGATCCTCCGGGTACAGGGTGTGCATCAACAACAGGGCATTCATTCCCTCCACCAGGCCCCACCACGATTTGTGATTGTTGATGATTCGAATCCCATCTTCACTGGCTACTCCGGCATCATAGAATCCCCCGGCAGCGGAATCCCAGCCCGATGCCAGGGAGTGATCCACCAGCTGTTTGGCTATATGATGGGTCTTTTCATCTTCACCCCAACCCAACACATGGGCGGTTTCAAGAAGAAGAAAAGCTGTTTCCACATCATGCCCGTAGGTGAAATGGTTCAGGAACCATTGCCCTGTTTCATCCCCGGCTACTGCAGCATCCCGCACAACCAGGGTCCAGTCAGGCTCAAAGAAGAGCTGCAGGTAACCATCGGGATGTACAAAAGTGTCCCTGATCAGGTAGAACATTTCCTCCAGTCTTTCCCGGACGAGACTGTCGGGCCAGATCAGGTATAACTCGGTCAGGGCTTCCATCACGTGAATGGAACTATTGTAATCCTTAATTCCCATCCTCAAAAAGCCATCTTGACCTTGGCCTGGATTCTGTTCAATTACCGGAGCTCCATTCCTTCCTAACAATTCAAAATAGCCCCCGTATTTTTTATCATGCGAATGTTCCTCCATCCACAGAAAGGCTTTTCTTGCGAGTTCAAGGGCATCGGGATCATGGCTTACACGGTAATACTGTGATAAGCCATATACCCCAAAAGCCTGACCGTATATCTTCTTTTCGTGGATGCTTGATTCTACCGGAGTGCCTTCCCGGGTACAATAGGCATGGAAACCCCCGAATTCCTGATCCCACATGGCCTCTTTCAGGAAGCGGAAACCGTTTTCAGCATAATCCAGGTATTCCATATGTTCCGGGTAGTATTCATAGATCAGGGAGGTGGCCCATACATGCCGGGCCTGTTGAACAAGTGCCCTGTTTCCGGATTCCTCTTCGAGGGACCAGTTGCGTGTAAAGTTTGAGTGATACCCCCCGTTCAGGGTGTCGATCACCAGCGGGTACCAGGGCTCCAGGATGTAAGTAAACAGGCTCTCCTCCAACCGGTCGGCCAGGATCAACTTTCCGGCTTCCATGTTCGTAGTGCCACGATCTCCTCGATTAGTGGATTGGCAAGAATAGAAGACTAAGGCAAGGATCAAAATTTGATTTAGTCTGGGCTTTATCATTCCGAATGAATATTGGCCCATAAGATGCTGTTCTTCAGAGCAAAAGCCTGTGAAAACGCTTCCTGAGCCTTTTCAGTATCTCCGGAAGACAGGTATCCAAGAGCCATATAGTAATATGCATTGGCCTTTCGAGCATTAATATCCACCTTTTCTCCAAATTTGGCAAAGAAATCTAGATCACCAGCCTGTTCCAGGGCCTCCTCACCGGCTCTGATCAGTTGTCCGGATGTTTCCATGGCATCCTCCTGACGTCCCAGCTCATTTTGAGACAGAGCCCTGTAGTAGAGGTATTCTGATGTTCCAGCCGGGGTATCCACTGCCTTACGGAAGTAGTTTTTCGCTTTTCCTTTTTCATCCATCGCCAGGTAAGCCAGACCGGTGTAATAATATATCTGAGCCTCTTTCTGATACTTAGAGAAACGCCCGATCAGCTGGTTAGAAGGATAGGTGTCGGCAAGCAGAAATTGCTCAAGGGCCAGGGTATGTTCTCCTGACAGAAGGAACTCTCTTCCTTTCAGCAGGTGTGCATCCACAAACAGATCATGCAGGTTCACAACCCCTTCCTGACGCAGAAAGGTATGTGTGCTTAAGCGAAAGATGGCACTATCATACCTGCCGTTCAGCAGCAGTACCTCTATTTCCCTGAGGTAGGAGTCGTTCCTTTCTCTGACCACACCGGGATTGGAAGCGAATAACTCCAGCCTGCGTTCCAGGGATTCATTATTCATCTCATACAGTATATCCAGTTCATAATAGTACCTGGGATCATCCTCTTTCAGATCTACCGCCGTTTCATAGTACCCGATTGCACCTTCAATATCATCCAGGTACCGGTAATAGCCCCAACCCAGGTTTCGGTGAGCAATAGCCAAACCGTGTTCAAGCTCTACTGCCTGTTTCCAGCAATTAAGTGCTTTGTCTGGCTGATGATCATACAAAATGTTTCCCATATAGTACCATGCTCTCGCATCAGCCGGATTGAAGTCGATGGCTGCTTCCAGAATTTCGAGGGTTTCGAAACGGAAAGGAAAAACATAGTCTGTAGATGCTGCAGCAGCAGAGCTATAGTATTCAGCTACAAGCATTTTGTCTTCTTGCTTTTCAGCCAGCCAGGCGCCATAGTAGTACAGGATGGGGTAGGAGCTTAGAATGCTGTCTTCGGAAGTAAGCGCCATATAGACCACCCCGGCAGCATCTTCAATCAACCCCGCATTTATATATCTGCATGTCAGTTCCAGGTAATTCTCCTTGTTATCATTCAGCAGGGTGATGAATTCTGAGGATGGAATGGCTTTGTTCAGCAAGAGTTCAAAGGTTGCCATATGATCCAGCGGATCAAGTACCCTGGCTCTCCGGGCACTGATTCCAGCTTCGGCCCTGTTCCCTGTTTGTCGGAGAACAGCTGACTTCATTGCATAGCTTATGGGATTGACCGCATTCCTGGAAAGTGAATGGTTCAGTTGGTCCAGAGCTTCATTAAAGTCGCCCTTCAGCATGGAGATCTCTGCCAGTTCCTTATAGGCAGCGGCATACCAGGCCTGGTCCCAGGTAGCCCGGTACAGGGTATCGATTGCAGCATCATATTTCTTTTGTTTTTTCAAAACAACCCCCAGCCTGAAAAGGGCTTCGCAATCGCGGGGCCGGGTATAATTCTTTGTTATCCGGCCTATGGTCTTGCGATAATAGTCCGCTGCTTCATCAAATTTACCGGCCTTTGCAGCCAGATTTCCAAGATGCAGGTTGGCCATAGAATTATAGGGATCCCTGCTTATGGCCTCCAGGAAATAGTCCTCGGGATCCAGTCCCGGATTATGAAACTGCATGATCCGCTGACCGGCCAGTACCAGCTCTTCCATATTTTCTATATCTGCAGGCTTAGCAGGGGGGCTTACAGGCTCCGGAAGTTCATCTTCGTAAATGGGCTTCTGTTCCTGGTAAGAGATAAGTTCTTTATTTTCCCGGTCCAGCAAACTGATCCTGTACTGGGGATCCGGAACTCTTTTTACCTTGAATTGAGTGGTAAAAGGTTTTCCTGGCCCTATGTCGGTTCGTTTTTCATAAATGATTTCCCCGTTCCTCATGAGAATCACCC
>JAYEOJ010000250.1:0-3484 GCA_034722835.1 Bacteroidota bacterium
ATATTCAAAACTATCAGTACCAGTAGTGCCAGTGTGAGCCAGCCGGGTCGGTTGCCCAGAAACAGGTATACCAGAGCGGCCACCAGGTAGCCCCAGCCAATAAGGCCCAGGATGCCCCACCAGTGAAAACGCATCCACTGGCCATCCCCCTCGCCACCAGAATAGGTGATGGCCAGGAAAAGCAGAATGACCCATCCCAATCCCTTGAGCAACCAGGGTGAAAAGCGGCCCATCGCGCGTTCGCCGTAAACGTTCCAAATAAGAAAGAAGGCCAGGGTCATCAGAATCTGCCAGAGTACCTTGCTGAGCAGCATGTTCTCCGCATTGATATTTTCCAGGTTGACCATGAAAACACCCATAATCAGCAGAGCCAGGGTACGTTCTGCAATATGCCTGAGTACAAGTAGTTTTGAATCTCCCTTCTTCATTCGAGCCCTTATGGCATGCGGAATGGAGAGACCCACGATAAGCAAGAATGCCGGAAAGACCACATCAGACAGGCCCATTCCATCCTCATGTGCGGCTGTATGTTCCAGCCACCCCGGAATATCTGTGAGTGACCAGAGATCATTAACAAAAATCATCAGCAGCATAGTCAGTGCCCTGAGAATATCGATGGATTTCAGTCTGTTTGAAGTCATAAGAAAAATTGAATCCGGAAGATAGGAATTTATCGAAGAAATTTCTCTCGCCTTTGCAGGTTCAGCAATCCCAGCAGGATAAGTACCACACTTCCAATGCCCATAAAGATCCGGTTCTGTCTGATAATTTCCCTCCAGACAATCTCATTGAGGTCGCGGGGCATATCAAATGGATTGAGAAAAATATTCCATTTGGATTCATCAATTTCATCGGCCAGAATCAAAAGGAAAAGACCAACGATCACCATGATCACCGCGGTGGCATTTCCATTCCTGACCAGGGTGGAGATACAGAATCCAAGTGCCGATACAAAGAGCACCAGAACCATCAGGTGGAGGACCATTTTCATGATGGGGAAACTGAGCAGGGCATAGTATGCCAGTCCGGCAAAAGGAAATAACAGCAGAAATACCAGTAGCAGGATCATCAGGTAACGGACCAGCCATACCTTGTAGCGGTAGTCGGGGATGCCGAAGATAATTTCCAGGGTCCGCTGATCGGCGTCGCTTTGTATCCCGAAAACCGATGGAAAGAAGACCAGGAGGATGGCAGGAAAGGCCAGCAGTCCATAGATCTCCTCAATATACAAATCACTGCTTTCCAGGGCAATGATGATTCCAAATACAAGGAAAAAGATAAAAGCCGCCAGGATGAAATAGATGAATTTCCCTCCGAAGATGATCTTCATATTGTACCTGGCCAGGCTGAGGGTATTTTGTATGGTGGATCTGAAAGATGACATATGCTTATACAATTTCCTTTTTCTCTTTATCTCTTCTTAGCAACCACAGGTAGGCGTCCTCCAGAAGTGGCGACTCTTCCACGGCATCTTCAAAGGGCTTCTCTGCTGAAATGGCCCTGAAGCGAATGTTCTCGCCATCCCGCATGTGATGCACCACAAGCATATCCCTGGTCTCCTCTTCAAATCTATTGGCTGGCAGGTAAGATTTCCAGACCCTGCCCCGGGCAATCGCCGTCATTTCAGAAGGAGTTCCGTTAAAGAGCACCTCTCCCCTGTTAATCACCGCCATGGTGTTACAGGAACTTGAAATATCTTCAATAATATGGGTGGAGAAGATCACCACGCGGGTGGCGCTCAGTTCCACCAGGAGGTTCCGGAAACGGATCCGCTCCCTGGGATCCAGTCCGGCTGTTGGTTCATCTACCACCAGGATTCGTGGCAGGTGCAGTAACACCTGGGCAATGCCAATCCGTTGTTTCATTCCCCCGGAATAGGCGCCGATCTTTTTCTTTCGCTGATCCCACATATGGACCGATTCGAGCACTTCCCTGATTCGTTTGCTTCGCTCTTCAGGATCTGTAATTCCCTTTAAAACAGCCAGGTAATCCAGGTAGGCATAAGCAGACATGTTTTCATACATGCCAAATTCCTGGGGCAGGTATCCGATGAGTCCCTGCAGCTCCTCCCTCTTCTCTTCGGTGTCAATGCCATTGATCCAGATCTTACCATAGCTCTGTTCCAGGATGCCACAGATGATCCGTATCATGGTGGACTTTCCGGCGCCATTGGGTCCGAGCAGACCGAACATACCGGTACCGATTTCCAGGGAGACCCCTTTAAGCGCCTTGAACTCTTCGGGACCTTTGCCCAGTCCCGGCAACACGGAAACAAACCAGTAAAACCAGCGAAATCTGGAGCGAATATTCTTTAGTTCAAATCCCTTTTGCTTCACTCTTAGAGAGATGATTCCCATTAAGATCACCAGGTACCACAACATCCCCGCCACCATGCTCATGGCCACATTTTCCCAACGCATTTGAAAAATTATAATGACCAAAAGCGGTGCCCCGTATCGAATTACCTTGTTGATGAGTCTCATCCAGCGGCGGCTAATAAGCCTGCTGAAGTCCCCCAGAATAGCCACCAGGTAGTAGTAGGCAACAGCTGAGGAGACCAGCTGCCAGAAACCGCTTACGAGGTAGAACCATGCGAAATAGACCAGGAAGCCAAGCAGGGGAAGCTGCCAGATCAAGGCCTCCAGCCTCGGTTTCAATGCGCGATCAGCCATTCTGGCCACTTTTGCCAGTCTGCCCCCGGACTTGAATTCCCTGACCATCCGGGACTCTCTTCCATAAATTTTAACCAGGTTGCTTACCTGGATATGTATGCTGCTCTTTTCATCAATTATGCGTTCAGAAGCTTTGCGCAGGCTGTTAGAGATAAACCACCAGGCCACGGGTATTCCTACAATGACCAGGAGTCCGGCGGCCATTTTCCATACAAAGGAATGCAGGAAAAACAGCACCAGTAGCATGCCTGCCACTTCCAGCACAAGCAGGAGCAATTTAACCACCAGTTTCAGACTTCCAAGCCATACCAGGGCCTGTTCAATACCGTTATATAGCATGGGAATGTAGACCAGGGTCAACAGGGTACTCAGGCTCAGTCCGCCGATCACGGTAATGGCAAAGGGTGGACCAATGGCTTCCACATACTCTGCATTACCCAATGCCAGGGGAATCATGGCTGCACAGGTGGTGACCGCCGTAATCAAAATGGGGCGTACCCTGGATAGTCCGGCCACGAGGATGGCCCGCTGTTTCCGGTATCCTCGTTTGCGAAGCACATTGATAAAATCAATCAAAATGATCCCGTTATTGACTACCACCCCCAGCAGGATCAGGAATCCCATGATGGTATTGGCATTAAAAAGAGATTCTCCGGTCATTGTCAGCAGGAAGAAGGAGCCGATGGCTGCCAGTGGTATGGAGAAGAGCAGTACAAAGGGGGTGACAAAAGATTCAAATATGGCTGCCAGGATCATGTAGACCAGTACCATGGCGATGAGGAACATGTATTTAAATTCGTCCAGACCTGAAT
>JAYEOJ010000251.1:0-3480 GCA_034722835.1 Bacteroidota bacterium
GAGGATCCGTTTCGGCTCTGCGTCTGACTGAGAAAGGATACAAGGTACTGGTAATTGAGAAGGGGAAGCGCTGGAAACCCGAACAGTTTCCGGAGACCAACTGGAAGATACATAGATGGCTCTGGTGGCCGCTGATTCGCTTCCGGGGTATATTCAAAATCACGATCATGCGTCATGTGGGTATCCTCAGTGGTGTCGGTGTGGGAGGGGGATCCCTCACCTATTGCAACACCTTGCCCCGTCCCAGGGAGTTATTCTTTCAATCGGGCAGCTGGGCAGGGATGGCTGATTGGAAGGAAGAGCTGGAGGTCCATTATGAAGAAGCGGAACGGATGCTGGGGGCCAACAGCAATCCCGGACTGTATGATTCAGATAAGGCACTGGAGGCTGTGGCAAAGCGTTTTGGCAAGTCAACTGAATTTGAACCCACCCAGGTGGCTGTCTATTTCGGGGAGCCGGAAGAGGAGGTCCCTGATCCATATTTTGACGGGGAGGGGCCCAGGCGGGCCGGATGCAATTTTTGCGGGGGATGCATGACTGGTTGCCGGTATAACGCCAAGAATAGCCTGGACAAGAACTACCTCTACCTGGCAGAAAAGGGCGGTGCCGGGCTGTGGCCCGAGAAAAAGGTAGTACGCCTGCAAGCGCTTAAAAATGAGAATTCCGGGAATTATTACCGGGTTACCGTGAAGGATTCCTTTGGCTGGATAAGAAAAAGAACCCGCATTACCGCCGCAGGGGTGATCCTGGCCGGAGGGGTGCTGGGTACTGTCAGGCTCCTGATGAATTTGAACAAACGTGATTTGCCGTTGATCAGCAAACAGCTGGGAGCAGGGATACGTACCAATAACGAGAGCCTGTCCCTGGTACATTCCAGGCTGAAAGACAAAGACTTTTCCAAAGGCGTATCCATCGGGTCCATCTTTCCGCCTGATGAAGACACCCATATTGAAGCAGTACGCTATGCAAGCGGATCGGGCTTCTGGAAGCTGATGGGAGTTCCCATGATTCACGGAAGGACCGTGGTGGGACGAATCCTGAAACTCTTCTGGAGATTTCTGAGACATCCCAGGACCTGGCTGCGGATCTATTTCAGCCGTGATTTTGCCAGGGAATCTGTGATCCTGCTCTTTATGCAGCACCTCGACTCTACGCTTCGCTTTAAAAGGGGACTCTTTAGCATGAGAAGCAAACTTTCGGAAGGTCCGGCCCCCTCTGCCTCCATGCCCATGGCCAGAGATTTAGCCGAAGCCACTGCGGAGGAGGTAAAGGGATCTCCTTTTGTTATGTCTACTGAAGCAGTACTGGGTACCCCGTTAACCGCCCACATTCTGGGAGGATGTGTTATCGGGAAGAATGCAGATGAGGGAGTCATTGATAAGGATCACAAAGTTTTTGGATATGAGAATCTTTACGTCTGCGACGGAAGTGCCATATCGGCCAATCCGGGGGTGAATCCGGCCCTGACCATTACGGCCATGACTGAGCGGGCCATGTCAAGCATTCCGGTAAAAAAATAGTTTTTGTATATTGTCCTGTCATCAAATGAAAGGAATCTATGAGGAGTGAACGAAAACATCAGGCCTGGAATTTCTGGTCCGTATTTGTCTTTCTAAGTGCGGTGGTGCTGGTGGGATATCTTCTCAGGAATGAAGGGGTAGATCTGGAGGAAATGACTTTCAAGCAGGCTTTGCTAATTATCCTTGCTTCTTACCGTATGACCAGAATCCTTGTGTTTGAGAAGATTTTCAAGCATTTCCGGGATGCACTTAAAAAGAGGGAAAACCTGTATGTGATCGGCACCATACACGCCATGATTACCTGTCCCTGGTGCGCCGGGGTCTGGAGTACACTGATCATTATTGCATTGTATTTTCTGGTCCCCTTCGGGATACTCCTGGTGTATGTTCTTGCCCTGGCGGGACTGGCTTCCATGATGATACTGGTATCCAATCTGCTCCATATGTATACTGAACGCAGGCAGCGGATCCACCAGAAGGAAAAGTATCCCGATCACCTTTAGGGTTTAAAGAAAAAAGAGGGCCACACCTGCAATGGAGATGACGGCTCCGATAATCTCGATGATTTTAATGCGTTCCCTGTTCAGGAGAATGGCTGGAGGAATGATCATTACCGGTGTCAGGGCCATCAGCGTGGCGGCTACCCCTGTGTCGGTATGCTGAACGGCCAGCAGCGAGAAACTTACACCCAGAAAGGGTCCGGTAAAGGACCCCAGAGTCATGGCCTTCATGGCTTTCAGGTCCTTAAGAGCACCCAGCAGGTACTTCCAGCGCTTAAAGAAGGTGATTACCAGGATGAATCCTACGACTCCGGCCATGATCCGTATCTGAGTGGCCTCGAAGGCATTCATGTCCTGCATCCCCTTTTTACTAAGTACCAGTCCAGCTGCCTGGCCTACGGCCCCGCCAAGTGCCAGCATGATCCCCAGTACCAGCGGCCCCATTTTGAGCGTTTTTCCATAGGCTCCCTTTTTCAAATCCAGATTGGCAGAGACAACCATCACAATTCCCAGGAGGGTGATCCCCATGCCCAGGAATTCTATGCCTGAAAGCACTTCCCCCAGCGTGATCCAGCCAATCAGTGCGGTGATAGGAGGGACCAGTGCCATAATCAGCATGGCTATTCTTGCACCAATAAGAATAAATGAACGAAAAAGAAACAGGTCGCCCAACACAAAACCCACCACGCCGGATAGTGTAAGCCAGAACCACTGGTATCCGGTTGCCACAGGCAGGAATCCATCATTGAAAATGGCATTGTAGATGGCAAGAAAAATCAGGCCCATGACGAGCCGGATCAGGTTCAGTGAAAGGGCACCCACACGCTTCCCGGCCGATTCAAAGGCCATGGCAGTCACGGTCCAGCAGGCAGCTGTTAAAAGGGCTGCTATTTCACCCAGGTATTGTTGCACCGGCTTTCATTTTAAGCAGGCAAATATAGCTTATTCATACCGTAAAGCCTCCACCGGATTCCGGCGGGCGGTTCTCCTGGTTTGTCCCAGGGTGATCAGGCTCTGGAAGATTAGCACCACAGCGATGCTGCAAGCAAAGATCCACCAGTAGATGGGGATCCGTACCGCATAGTCGTTGAGCCATCGATCCATGTAGATCAAGGAAAGTGGGACGGCCAGGGCAGAGGCTATCAGGGTCCACTTCAGGGTGGAGGTGTAGATGAGTGTTATCATTTCCCGGGTCGATCCACCCATCACCTTCCGAATCCCGATTTCCTTGGTCCGCGCCACCATGTTATGAGAAACCAGGGCATAGATCCCCAGAAGCACGATAATTATGGAGAACAGGGATCCAAACACCAGGATCTTCTGCAGTCGTTCCTCACTGGTATAATAGCCTTCGCAAATATCAGTGGCAAAGCGATTTACCATCACGTAATCGGGATCAAAGGTTTGAATGGTCTCTGCTATGGATTTTAGGATCTTTTGTGGATCAGTCCCGGCTGCAT
>JAYEOJ010000252.1:0-3477 GCA_034722835.1 Bacteroidota bacterium
GAGCAATTCGCTCAAAACCGAATTTTCTGGATCCCTTGATAAGGATTATTTTATCATGAAACAGCGTTCTGTCCATTCGTTTCAAAAACTCTTCTGTATCTCCGTAGAAAAGGGAGGATTCCGGAAACAGGTGTCTATGGTCTGATAGTGCGGGACCGATTCCAATAAACAAATCAATCTCTTTGCGCTTGAGCAGGGCTGCAATTTCGGAATAGAGCGCACGGTTTTCCATGCCGCTTTGCAATACATCCGAGAGAATAAGCACTCTTCCTGCACGTGTATCCTGCTGCCCCATCAAATCAAGGGCCGCAATTAATCCGCCTGTATCGGAGTTGTAGGTATCATTGATCAGGGTACTGTCCATTATCCCCTTAAGAATCTCCAGGCGCATGGAAACTGGCTCCAGCATCTCAATCTGTTTCTTTATAAGCTCCGGATCCAATCCCTTCTCCATGCAATAGGTAAATACATGCAAGGCATTCTCCACAGAGGCATCATCGGAGAAAGGCAGCGTAAAGTCAATCCTGCGACCAGCAATATCGGTCTCAATGGAAGTAAGAGATGGGGTACGTCCTGTGATCCTGTACCGGTACCTGGCATCCCCCTTCAGACTCCAGTCCACTATTTCAGCATTCAGATCTCCCAGGTAAGACCGGAATGCCCTGGAATCAAGTTTGATATCGGCTCTGCATATCACCTTTTTACACCCCCGGAACAATAGCAGTTTTTCTTTAAGCTTTGCCTCCAAGTTTTCAAAATGCTCCTGGTGAGCAGTTCCCAGATGCGTGAAAATTCCTGTCTCCGGCTTGATTAGCTCTTGCAATGTCTGCATTTCACCCGGGCGGGATATCCCGGCTTCAATCACCGCCAGTTGATGAAGGGGTTCAATGCCCCAGACAGAAAGAGGCACCCCCACCTGGCTGTTGTAACTTTTGGGGCTCCTGTGAATCCTGATGGTATTGCCCAGACACTGGTGGATCCACTCTTTTACAATGGTTTTTCCATTGCTGCCGGTAATGGCCAGTACCTCGCCCTTAAATTGCTGTCTCCTGGCTGATGCAATCTTCTGCAGGCCACTTAATGTATCTCCTGCCAGAACGAATCCAGCATCAGGATACTTATGATAATCAGGTAGCGTGGAAACCAGGAAGGAGCAAACTCCCCGCTTGTACAACTCGGTGATGTAGTTGTGTCCATCGTGCTGAACACCTGTAAGCGCCACAAATAGTGTTTCCGAAGGGGAGGTCAGGGTCCGGCTGTCAATGGAGAGACTGGCAAAGGACAGATCCTTCTTTCCATAGATCTTTCCATTGAGGACGGAACTTAATTTTTCCAGTGTCCAATCAGCATTCATGAATTGCTATCTTCCCGATTTATCCTTTGCATAACAGATCCTGCAAAGGGGTTCATAAATATCAGTTTCTCCCAGAACGATCAGCTTATCATCTTCCGATAAACGGTGTGTATAATTGGCCAGGCTACCACATCTGACACAGATGGCATGTACCTTGGTTACATATTCTGCGATGGCCAATAATCCGGGAATGGGTCCAAAGGGAACTCCTTTATAGTCCATATCCAAACCTGCAACTATAACCCTTATGCCATTATCGGCCAGCTGGTTGCAAACATCCACCAGGCCGTCATCAAAAAACTGTGCCTCGTCGATGCCCACCACTTTGACTCCGCTGGCCAGGAGAAGGATATTTGCAGATGAGTCCACGGGGGTGCTGTGTATGGTATTTTCATCATGTGAAACCACCTCTTCTACAGAATATCTTACTTCAATACGGGGTTTGAATATCTCCACTTGCTGCCTGGCTATCCTGGCTCTTTTGAGCCGGCGGATCAGCTCTTCTGTTTTTCCTGAAAACATCGATCCCGTGATAACCTCTACCCATCCTTGTCCGCTGGAACTGCCTGCAGTATTTTCAAGAAACATGATACAAGATTATAAGAAGATTATCGTTAGTTTTGTAACAGTCCTGTATTAAAATCACAGCTAATCATGCAGATAAAATACACCATTGAAATCCTGACTAAAGATATACAAGATATCGAAAAACTGGTGGGGAACCTGCGGAATTCTAAGGAAGCATCCGCCATAGAACTTGATCTGGCGCTGTCGAAACTCAGAAATGTTTACGAGATCCTCACCATGATCAAAGCGGACCGTCTCCATGAACTGGTAAGTGATACACTGTTGCCGGAATCGGAACCCGCACCTGAACCAGATTTTGCACCAGAGCCGGAGCCAGTACCAGAATCAGCACAAGAACCGGAACACATACCGGAACCGGAACCTGAAACCGAAGCTGCAACAGCCCCGGAACCGGAAACGGAACCGGCTCCCAGTACGGAAACGACGGATCCTACCATCCTGGCTGAGAAATTTTCGGCAGAATCCAGTATTAACGAAAACCTGGCTGAGAAGCTGGGCAATGATGCGGATGCCAAATTGGTGGGACAACCCATCGACAATATCAGCCGAAACATTGGGATCAATGACCGCTTCTTAATAATCAGGGAGCTGTTCGACGGAGATTCGGAACGATTCACCATCATGGTAAATGAACTGGATAACGCCGAAAACTACCAGGCTGCTAACAGTATCCTGAATGAACGGTTTGCTGGAGTCATGGATCATGAAGGGGTGGAAGTCCTGGCAAGTCTCCTTAAAAGAAGATATATCAGGTAATTCCATGTCGAAACTCTATCTGGTACCAACACCCATTGGAAACCTTGGTGATATCACCCTCAGGGCCATTGAGGTATTGAAAGAGGTGGATCTTGTACTGGCGGAGGATACACGAAAATCAGGGATTCTTTTAAAGCATTTTCAGATCAGCAAACCTGTTCATTCCCATCATAAATTTAATGAACACCGCAGCATTGACTCCCTGGTTCAGCGCCTGAAGGGTGGTACATCCATTGCGCTAATCTCCGATGCAGGAACACCGGGTATTTCGGATCCCGGATTTCTGCTGGTCCGGGCCTGCATTGAACAGGAGATTGCAGTTGAATCACTCCCTGGTCCGACAGCATTTGTCCCGGCGCTGGTGAATTCCGGACTGCCCTGCGAAAAGTTTGTTTTTGAAGGTTTCCTTCCGCAGAAGAAAGGAAGGCAAAAGCGCCTCGCTGAACTTACCGGTGAAACCCGTACCATGGTGCTGTATGAATCACCTTACCGGCTGGTAAAAACACTGACCCAGCTGGCCGAACATCTTGGTCCGCACAGAAAAGGATCGGTCTCCAGGGAACTCACCAAAGTTCACGAGGAGACCCTTAGGGGCACCCTGACGGAGCTTGCTGAATACTTCAGCAAAGGAAGTGTTAAAGGTGAGATCGTTATTGTGGTTGAAGGAGCCCCAGCTTAGTAGGACCTGACCTTCCCCGATCCCGTTATATGAATGCTCAGCACAGGATTGCCAGTGTAAATGATATCGCCCGATCCTGTAACAGTGGCATCCAGGTAAT
>JAYEOJ010000253.1:0-3473 GCA_034722835.1 Bacteroidota bacterium
ATTTCGGTGCAGACGGAAGTCCAGACAGAAGTTCATGAAGAAGTCCAGCCAGTGGCACAAGAGGAAGTCAGGACCGTGTTGGCCGAGGGCATGGAAGATCAGGCAGTTCAGCCCTCACCTGATCCACCGGTTCAGAGAATACACAATCCTGTTATGTTTTCTGTAAAGAAAGAACACGAACGACCTGTTGAGTCCGGATCAAAAATGACTGTGATATCGCAGAAGGATTTGAAAACCGGCTTGTTAGCCGGTTCTGTTGAACGTATAAATGCTTCATCTCCCTCGGGGGAAGCAGTTCCGGATAAGATTGAAGCTCTTTATATTCCCCCTGTACCGGTCCATTTAAGCAGTTTGACGGTTGGGCAGATATACGATATGGATCTTCAGGAGGTAGTTGAGTCTTATGCTGAAGGAAGTAACTTTTCCCTGTTGACCATTGCCAATGCGGGGATTAAGAGTATCAATAAACTTGCAAAATCAGATATTTCACTGATGGCTTCCCGGAACGAGGAAGGCGATGTATCCGGGATCTGGCTGAAGGGCAAACGGTTTTCCCTTTCCAGACCGCTTGGTCAGAAAGAATAAATGGAGCAGCATGCAACCTGAACGCAGAGGCCTTGTCTTTAGAGATAAAACCAATGCTATAATCATGAAAAAAACCATTTTTATCTTGCTGGCTCTGGCGCTTAGCGTTTCAGTTTTTTCTCAGGGAAAAGAATTTCAGACCATATTTGATAATCAGAATGTACGAATTTCCGGGATGGGGGGACCCTTTATGCAGTTTACTTCAGTTGCGGGAGATTTTGGATTTATGATGGGTGGTGGTGGTGCCGTTCTGATCAATGATTTCTTTTTTGGAGGTTACGGGTTGGGATTGACCAATGGCATCCCCGATTATGTAAATGATAATCCATCTGATCGCCTGACCCTGGGTCATGGTGGTTTCTGGCTTGGGTATTCGCTATTTGGAGAGAAACCCATTCATCTTGCAGTTTCGACCTTGTTAGGATGGGGTGAGTTTGGAATCATGCAATATGAAGTATATTATCCCTATGTAACGGATAAGCTCTTTGTGATTTCACCTACCCTGGAGATTGAAGTAAACCTGACCAGGTATTTCAGGATCGGTGCAGGAGCTACCTATAATATTTATACCGGCATAGATGAGGGCATGCACGGGTATACAAACGGTGATCTTTCTGCCCCGGGAGGATTTCTCAGTTTTAAGTTTGGTTGGTTCTAGTAGATTACTCCATATATAAGAGCCAGTGCTCGCACCCTGTAAAGGGTTGATTTCATCTTCCCTTTCAGGGTTCAGTTTTAGGGAGCCGCCTCATCAAGAGGCGGTTTTTTTATGGAGATACTTTAATTACTTTTGATATACAATGAAGAAAGGCCAGGGAACTGTTATCAAATCAACCGGCAGCCAGTATCTGGTAAAGATCGGGGATAAGAGGATTATTACCTGTAGCATCAGGGGTAAATTCCGGATTAAAGGAATCCGGGCCACCAATCCTGTGGCAGTTGGTGATCATGTCGGATTTGAATGGTTAGAGGATGAATCGGGCGGAATTATTACATCCATCGAAGAGCGTAGCAACTACATTATCCGGAAGTCCTCAAATCTTTCAAAGGAGTACCAGTTGCTGGCTACCAATGTGGACCTGGCCTGGTTGATGATCAGCATGACTCTTCCCAGGACACAGACTCCCTTTATCGATCGCTTTCTGGTTTCAGCCGAGGCATACCGGATTCCGGTAATTATCCTGTTTAACAAGACAGACCTGTATGGAGAGTCCGAACGGGAAGAAATGAATCGCCTGAAATCTGTCTATTCCGATATTGGTTATCACTGCATGCAAATGTCGCTTCAAACCCGGGAGGGGGTGAAGGAAGTCAAAAACAAAATGATCGGGAAAGTCAATGTAATCTCAGGTAATTCAGGTGTGGGAAAATCAACCCTGATCAATGTGCTTGATCCGGCCATTCGTTTAAAGATCGGAGATGTTTCGGACTTTCATAAAACAGGAAAACATACGACTACCTTTTCAGAGATGTTCGAACTCTCTTCCGGGATCAGGATAATCGATACGCCTGGAATCAGGGGATTTGGCACCATCGATATTGAACGGGAAGAGTTATTTCATTTTTTTCCTGAAATTTTCAAGGCAAGCAAAAAGTGCAGGTACCATAACTGTCTTCATATGAATGAACCCGACTGTGCAGTAAAAGCCGGAGTGGAGAAAGGGACCATCAGTGAATTCAGATATATCAACTATCTGATGATGATGCAGGAAGATGAAAAATACCGCTGAATACAGGGACGGGTTGTTGGTAACTATCAATTCCTTTTATAAAGCAGATAAAAAATAGTTTTTAAGTTTATAGATTACAATCTAACCGGTTGATGATCAGAAACAATATCATAGCGGGTCTAATTCTGTTTGTGCTTTTTGCACTGAATGGCTTTACCATCCTCCGTGTAAATCAACGATATAAAGATCACCTGAATCAAACGCTATTATCGAAGTCACAGCTCTGTGGCGAGCATATGGAAGCAACGCTACTGAAGCTCTCCAGCGATATCAGCAAGGAGTTGGAAATGTTCAATTCGGAGATAGAGATATTCAGCGATCAGGATAAGTTCAGGGAAGCCACCCAGAGTCTTCGTTTGTTCTATGTCAAATATCGTGATCTGATCACCAAGATATCGATCTATGACAATAATAAACATTTCTATGCCCTGTATCTGGACTCAGAGGATGACTTTGGAAAAAGGGATATTTTCGTTGTAGATAGCTTTGCAACCAAGAGGCAAGAGAAGCTCTTCCCACTTGAAGATGTGGGCCTGGATGGCTCCGTTCTGGAGTACTACTATCCTTTTTTTGGTCAGGATGCTGTCATAGGAAATGTAATTATTGAACTGGATATTAAGCTGTTTGCTGAGAACATATTCAATCTGTATCCCAGGGAATCTGACTTGAGCTGGCAATGGATTCTGAATGCGGACGGACAGATTATTATTGATAATTTCGGAGCTGACTCCTTTCGGATAGAGAACCATCAGGTGCTGGCCGATAGTGTGAATACTGAAGTCAGCGGAATGTTCAAGCATATCCTGACTTTTGAAGATGGAAGCAAGGAGAAGGTTTATACCGCGACCTATCCCCTGAGTATATATGGCGAGAAACTGGGGATTATGTTCACAGAAGGGAGGGGACAGATTTTTAAATATTTTGTACGTAACAATCTGCTGGTCAGCATCATCTCCCAGCTACTGGCCACCGCTTTGGTGGTCTATCTCCTTATTATGCTGTCCAGACAAATAAAACAGGAGAAAAAGTTGAAGCTTTCAGAGACCGTGTTGAGGCAGATGGTTGAACATTTTCCCATGGGTATCCTGATTCTTGATGAGAAGAATATTATTCGAAGCATCAATAGTGCTGCCCAGAGAATGCTGTTTCTGGGGAAGG
>JAYEOJ010000254.1:0-3472 GCA_034722835.1 Bacteroidota bacterium
GTTGTGGCCAGGCATGAAAGCACAAGCGGAACCGGATCAAAAAAAAGGAAGCAGTACACGACCGTTTTTAAAGGGGTGTTTTTTGTGGCCGATTTCAATAAAAATTTTAATGGCTACACTCTTGTTCTGCCCGACAACGCCGAAAAAATGCTGGGTAAATTCGGGCAAAGCCTGCAAGCTTTTTCGTCGAGGGGGGAGCTGATCAAACTTGAAGATCCCGAATTTGAAAAAGAGTTTTGTGTATATGCTAACGACCAGGTGGAAGCGCGTTACATCCTGTCTCCCTCGCTAATGCAGCGCATCGTGGAATTCAAGCGAAAATGGAAGACAAAGGTTTATCTCTCGTTTCGCGATTCAAAAGTGTACATCGCCATAAAAATGGACAAAAACCTTTTCGAAACAAGGCTTTTTAAATCCATTGTGGATTACAATTTCATTGAAGAGAATATCCGCTTCCTGGTACTGCTAACGGGAATAGTGGAGGACCTTAATTTAAATACACGGATATGGACCAAGGAGTAACACAATCGGAAAAAAGGCCTCGCAAATCAAATGCAACAGCTTTTGGGATTATTTTCACGCTTGTGGGGGGGCTCATGTTTTACTTTTTTGGTTTGCCGCCCTTAAAATATGCTTACGAGTCGAAAAGCTGGCCAGCAACAAGCGGCACCATAACAAAATCGGAAGTGGATAGCTGGATGAAAGACGGTGAATCTCAATATGGGGCAGTAATAAAGTACACTTATCAGGTTGAAGGGAAAGAGTACATCTCTAATCAGGTTGGAGTAAACAACTCAAGTGCGAATAATAACATGTCGGCAGCAAAAGACCTTGTTCAGGAATACCCAGTGGGATTAACCGTGGATGTTTTTTACGACCCCGAGCTTCCCGATGAAGCAGCCCTGAAACCCGGAGTAAGGGCAGGTGATATTGCTATAGCCGGAGGTATGCTGATGTTTGCTATTCTCGGGCTGCTTGTTCTTTTTAGAATTATTAAACCAACCAGAAGCTATAGCAATGCTCCATCCCGGGGAGGAAACATTGACATTCAAAAGCTTATAAAAAAATAGGAAGAAGAAAATTGCAGAAGAGGCCATATCCCACAAACATGGGATACCCCTGCTTTTATGGATCCCTTAACTTATCTGAAATTTCAAAACGGATCTATCATGAAAACACAACTAATTGCATTGGGGATTGCTATGGCGTCCTTTCTGGTGGTTCAGCCTGTGAGTGCACAGGAGAATCCAACAGAAAAGATTAAGAAAGAGAGTCATAAAGTGGTCAATCGGAATATTGACAAACTGTTCAACAGGAATAAGAAGAAGGAGACACAGCCTGCCCAACAACCGGAGCAACAGCAACAACAGCAACAGCAGCAAGGTGAGGAAACAGGCCAGGTGCAGCAGGCCGGGGCAGAAGCACAGGAAGCCAAGCCAGAACTCAAGTGGGCTAAGTATGACTTTGTACCGGGCGATCGGGTGATCTTCGAGGATGACCTGGTGGGGGAGGAGAACGGTGAATTCCCTTCGAGGTGGGATCTGGTAACAGGAAATGTGGAAATTGCCGAGTTTGGCGGAGAGAATGTGATCATGTTCAGGGACGGGCAACCGTCCATTATCCCCTATTTCAAAGAGGCCAAAGAAGATTACCTGCCCGATGTCTTTACGGTAGAGTTCGATCTCTATTGCCACAATAGTAGATTCGTGCTCTATCTCTATGACAGAAAGAACCAGAAATCGGGAAGTCCCACTGGCTACACCGATCTGGAAATCAGTTATTACAACATGGATTTCGGGCGATCCAACAGTGATCATCCCGATAAGAAAAACTTGGCGGAGAGAAGGTGGATGCATGTTTCAGTGGCCTATACCAATGGCAAGCTAAAAGCTTATATGGATGAGACAAGGCTTATCAATATTCCGCGCTTAGACTTTGATCCCAAAGGGATTACCCTTTATACCTATCATGCGAACGATGACCGTTTGTTTTATGTGAAGAATGTAAGGATCGCCGAAGGGGGTGTTAAATACTACGATCGGGTAATGCAGGATGGCAAAATTATAGCCAACGGAATTCGTTTCGACACCGGGAAATCCACCCTGAAACCGGAGTCCATGGGCGTCATCAATGAAATCTATGAATTGCTGGAGAAGTATCCGGACCTGAAATTCAGTGTTGAGGGACATACCGACAATGTGGGTGATGATGCCAGCAATATGACGCTGTCGGCCGACCGGGCTGAGACGGTGATGAAGACTCTTGTGGATATGGGAATTTCTGCGGACCGGCTCACTTCAAAAGGACTGGGGGAGAGCATGCCCATGGATGATAACAATGTGCCTGAAGGACGGGCAAATAATCGTCGTGTAGAGTTTGTAAAGATCTAGACGAAAACGCATAAGGTTTTAGGTAGATCCGTACCTGAATGGGGATGGTGCCTCGGATGTAAATTCCCGGTGGCATCATCCTTTATTTTATGCGGTAGGCCATCAGGGCATCGCCGTGCCTGATATACATCACCCCATCAGCAACAACAGGGTGTGAAAAATGATGGCCTGTTCCTTCCCTTACCTTAAACTGACCCGCAGGTTCAAGTTGATCCTGATCATAGTTCACCAGGTTGACGGCACCGTTATTTCCGTAGATGATGAATTTATTATCAGTGAAAATAATGCTTCCCGTGGCCACCTTCAGCGTGTCCACCACGCTTCCATTCTCCAGATCCAGGGCCACCAGCTTATTTCCTTTGATGGTGGTAAACAGATGACCGTTTACAGCAACCAGTCCCCCGAAATTATTCATTACCTCGTTGTTCCTCCATATCTCCTGGATGCTTTTTCCATTTTCCGACAGCTTCAGCTTCACGGCTCCCTGTCCGGGTACATCATTGGCTACATAGTAGATAAGCCCATCGTCATACACCGGGGTGTTGCAGTGCTCGCCATCATATTCAAATCCTTCCAATTTGTAGGAAGCAAGTAAATCACCATTGCTGCGATCCACAGTGATGAGATGATGCCGGGATGTAGTCATTAGTATCTGGCGCTCCGGTAATTCAATAAGCACCGGCGATCCATAGGCAAAAGTATCTTTGAGGGCCGACTGTGTCCATGAGATTTTTCCAGTAAATCTGTCCAGCGCTGCCAGGTTTGTGCTGGGGCCACCAGGGTAACAATAGACATGCTCTTTGTCCACTCCCACCGATTCAGAATAGCCAAAGTAGCCCAGGATACCATCCAGATCCTCTGTGATATTGACCGACCAGAGTTTTTTGCCATTGGCGGATTTAAAACAACCTATCTGCCCCTGTCCGGAAGAAGTGTAAACCAGATCGACGTATACGGTTGGGGTGGATCGGGCTCCTGGATAGGTGCTTGAAAAGCCTTCACCCAGGAATTCCTTTCCATTGCGCGATTTCCAGAGCAGCCTGCCTTCAAGATCCAGGGCAAACAGGTAGCTGTTTCCTTCT
>JAYEOJ010000255.1:0-13284 GCA_034722835.1 Bacteroidota bacterium
CATTACCATGAAGGAACCATTCCTTTACAGACGTTAAGAGCTGATATAGATTATGGTTTTGCAGAGGCCAATACCACTTATGGAAAAATTGGCGTTAAAACTTGGATTTACAAGGGAGAAGTTCTTCCGGAAAAGAAAAACAATACGACCTATAACAGGACCAGATTCTACACGGTTTCGTTGCTTATACGCAATATATATGTGTTAGTTACCCTGAACATAAGAAAACTAACGGCTTTCTGCAATCACTATTTGAGGAAAAACGCATGCAGAATTTCCAGGGATCGAATATCACCCATTCCGGTCACGTGCAATTTAAAGAATCGCACCAGGTTATCAAGAATATTTTTTCGCTGTGTACCATTGAATCCCTCCTCTTTAACCGACTGTATATCAGTAAGCATATAGCGGTTCCACAGTTCACTTACTCCCTGGTCAAGATAGATCTCGGGATCGCCAAATTGAGTTTTGAACTGGCCGCTGACCAGGTTGAAAAAAATTCGCTCCTCACCGTAATTATTTTGAGGATAAAAACCAAGGTGTCTCGATAATTGAAACATGAAAATAATATGAAAATCGGGAGATGCATCCTCCATGGTATCCAGGTACTGAATAGTTGAGATCAGAAAACTGGCAAGCATGGGATTGGATTCCTCTTCCTTAACCACCCTGTACAGCACTTCGGCCATGAAAATAGCCTGTGTGCTTTTGGTAATATCAAAAGGAATGGAATTCAGCGGAATGGCCCGGGTGACCTCCTTTACCAGCTGGATCTCCCTGTTATCTTTATGATACACTTCAAAATCGAGAATAAACAGGGGCTGAAAGAGATTGGCGCGGTTCTGTTTCTTCGATTTCCGGACCCCTTTTACCATGAAGGTCTGCCTACCCGCCTGTTCCGTATAGCAATGTGTCACCAGGCTCGATTCACCATACTTAGTGGTGTGTAAAACGATTCCCCTGGTTTTTTGGATCATATCAAAGCCGGCCTAGACTAATGGATAAAGAGAATTTTGGTCACATGCGAAAGGCTGCCATCCGCACTTGAAAGATAAATCATATAGACCCCGGTTGCCACTCGTTCACCTCTGAAATTCTTTCCATTCCAGATGGCCTGTCCGCCCAGGGATTCCGTCTCAAATACCAGGTTGCCTCCCATGTCGGTGATCTTCACAGTTGTATTTTCAACCAGTCCCTTTATAGCAACCGGTCCCTCGTAGGTCTCCCTTACCGGATTGGGATAGACCACCACATTGCTGTATGCTGAACTTCCCTGAAGGGCCTCACCCTTGTATGAGATAATCCCCTTGTCCGTTCCAATAAAGACCTCTCCTGACACTCCGTCCACTTCTATATCCATGATCACATCGGAGAGCAGGGGGCTGTTGCTTGCAGTGAAGTGCTCGATTTCTTCCAGTCCGTCTTCAGAAACCAGGTAGGCCCCACCATCCGATGTCCCAAGCCATTTCCGGTTGGCTCCATCCACCTCAATGGAAGTCACCACCTGGGTCCCCAGTAAGGGATCAGCATAACCGCTTCCATCATTCCTGGGAATAAGGATCTCCTGGGCATAAATGGGACCATCTGTAAACAGTCTGTACGGGCTGTACATAACCAGCACACCCTGATTGGTACCCAGCCACAGATTTCCACTAAAATCTTCTGCAAATGAGTATACATCATTGGTGATTACTTTCCCATACTTATCTACCACGCTCACTTTCTCATAGATATCGTCGGTTTCATCATCAATGGTCATATTGTCGTCCATGGCAAACATACCATTGCCCCTGGGCACAATCACCCATTTATGACCCGAGCTGCTCACCAGGATATCTCCCAGGGCCGCATAACTGGTAATAAGGTTGTCCACCCGAAAACTTTTCCAGGTTCCATCAGCCTTCAGGACAGAAATGGGTTCTGCTACATTGGAGTTGGTCATCCACAGGTTCCCCTGTGGATCCAGTGCCACTCCCCCGATCCTGACATATGGCCCCGGCATGAGGGTTTGAAGCGAGCTATTGGTTTCATTATACCGGGCAATTTCTTTGCCGCTGAACTCCAGTATGCCCATCCCCCATGAACCTGTAAAAACATGCAAAGGATCTGCAGGATCAATGGCCAGAGTAATCAGGTCCCTGTCTTCCCAGCTATGAGTCCAGCTCCACTCTTCATCCGCAAAAGTCTCCAGGGTAGCGGCTTCCCATAAGTTGCCCCACGAGGGTGAAATTGCACCTACAACAGCCTGAACAACACCCCCTGAAGATTCTATATCAAAGACCGAGGTAGAATAGGGTCCGTCGGGCTTAATACCCCAGGTACCTCCGCCCTGGTTCGTCAGCAATCCCAGTCCATAATCTGCCAGCCAGAGATCGCCCTGGTGATCCAGAGATGCTGATCTGGGCCTTGAACTGAATAACTGTTGAACAACCAGGAGATCGTCGTTGATCAAATGTACGGCTGTATCATCAACAAGGGTCAGGAAATCGCCCTGGTTCAAGATCTCATAACACTGGTTACCGGTGAAATAGGGATAAACATTCCATCCGGTTCCACTACTGTAATAGACCTGATCCTGTTCATCAGCGGGATCGTCTGAGGAAGTGAATATGTTGGATTCGAAATAAGCAATGGAGCTGAATGCCCCGTCAGATCCGGGAATATCAGTAATGACTTCCCATGCATTGTAATCCACCAGGAAGGGATCAGAGAGCAGGCCTCTTCGGATTCCCTTATCCGTTGCTGCATAAAGATAGGTCCCATCTGAGGTAAGCTGGTTGACCTTCAGAGACTGTCCATTGTCCCCGATCAGATAGGTTTCACTGATTTCATTCTTCTCAAGATTCACCAGCACAATTCCAAATCCGGTGGAAAGGTAAGCCGTCGTTCCGATGTAGTAAATATCATAAATGGACTTATCCCCCGTTATCTGCTTTTTCATGATATCGGGCAAGTTTGTCACCACACCATCCCTGATAATATCCAGGTTTGAATTCTCATAAGCCAGGATCAAAGTAAGCTGCTCACTGCTCCAACGCATGGCAGAAACACCATTATCGGAGAGCCCGTCAATCTTGGAAATCTTCTCAACCAGATTATCTTCCAGGCTGTAATAGAACAAACCGCCCGTTGTGGAACAAAATACTTTGTCATTGGTCGTCTCCACCAGAAAAGCGTACTGATATGGAAGATGAGTCCTCCATTGCCCCATCCCGATCTGACCCGCCAGTGGAGCAGAGATCCAGATCAATAAAGCGGAAAGCAGAAAAAGAAGCCTGCGCTGCATTTGATACGGTTTCTTTATATACGCAAATACCAGAAACATATTACATCCCTTTCAGAAATTCTACAAGTCGTGCAACAGCCTTTGCCCTGTGACTGATCTGGTTTTTCAAAGCAAGGTCCATTTCCGCAAAGGTGATATCATATCCCCCGGGCATGAAAATGGGATCATAGCCAAATCCTTTGGAGCCGGAGGGTCTTTCTGTGATTATTCCCTCGGCCACCCCTTCGAACTGATACTCTTTTCCATCTATTACCAGAGAAATTACCGTTCTGAACCGGGCTTCACGCTCCTCTGAACCCTCCATCAACAATAAAAGTTTTTTGATGTTTCCTTCTGCTGGCTCCATTTTGGGAAAGGTAGGGTTTCCAATCCTGGAATACCTGGCAGAGTAGACCCCGGGAGCTCCATCAAGTGCTTTCACCTCCAATCCGGTGTCATCGGCAAAACAGTTCCGCCCCGACCTGTCAAAAATATACCATGCTTTTTGAGAAGCATTCTCTTCCAGCGTAGGATGATCTTCGGGAATCTCTTCGTCCATATTAAGATCCCTTAATCCCAGCAGTTGAAAATTCTCACCCAGCAGGGCTCCGATTTCCTCCAGCTTGTGAAGGTTATTGGTTGCAAATATAATCTCCATATATCAAAAAAAAAGGCCGCAAGTGTTGCGGCCTTGAATTTACATATTTTAGTCTTGCTAATTACCTCCGGCAGCTCTGAATCCACTGGCAAGTTTTGCGGGTCTGGGGTTCATACACATGACTGGCAGGTTATCCGGATTGGCAAGAATATATTGTTCGGGTGCTCCAAGCATGTAATCGACCCACCGGATATCCCGGGTAGCCATGATCAGGACCAGGTCGGCATCGTGCTCCCGGGCAAAATTGATAATCTCCTTTTTGAAACTCTCCTTACCTGATGTAGTAACAATTTCATATTCAATGTCATGCCCTTTCAGGAAAGTTTCCACATATTTGATGTTGGAAAGGATTTTCCGTTTAAATCCTTTGTCCTTTGCTTTGGACTTCAGGATAATAAACTTGGATCCAAAGTTGCGCGCCAGATAGTAAATCCAGTTGGCCTTTTCTTTGTTCTCCCGTTTGAAGTCAATGGGAAGTAGAATGGTATCAATCTTTGTCTTAGCAGGCTTGTCCTGAACCACAAGAAATGGAATCCTGGAAGAAACCACCACCCTAAGTGCCTTGCTTCCAAAGAGCTTCTGGGCTCCCTTCATTCCATGAGTCCCCATAACAATCATTTCTGCCTTTAACTCTTTTGCCGTCTCACCAATTGCATGGAAAATGGATCCGCTCACAACCCCAAAATGAGGTTTTTTGCCAAACTCATTCCCAAGTTTTTCAATGGTAGCCTCCAGTTCGCTGTTTTTTGAATCCTTATCTTTCTCTTCATGTACAACGTGTAGCAGAAGAATCTCTCTGTTCAGCGCCCTGGAGATATTTACAGCGTGCTGAAAAGCGTTCTCAGCTACCTGTGAGAAATCCCACGGTACGATAATTGGCCTTTCTAACTTTTCCATAAATATCCTGTTGTTTGGTTATCAATCAAGGGTAAATATATTTTTTTACATTTGATATATGTCTTACGAAGGAAGCACGGCCTGAGTTACACAAGTTATGAATTTATTCTTCAAGTCATATCGGATCCACTTGATTTTTTTTCTTCTCATTTCTTGTGTATCCTTCATCAATTGCGGATTCGCGCAACAAAGTGAGCTCCGGATGACTCCCTGGATACAGGAGATAAATCTACCTTCTCAATACAGTGAAATTCCAAACGAAACCTTTTATCGTGATTCCCATGGAACCATGTTCATTGGTAAAAACAATGGCCTTAGCATCATAAGTGGCAAACAGATCCGTCATTTTCATATGAACGGACCGGTATATGTTACAGGGAATGGTTCAGATACGCTATATTATGTTTCTGAAGATGACCTTGGATTCCTGATTAAAGAGAATGGGGCCTCCTATCATACCGTTTCGCGGAAGCACCTCCTTCCAACATTGCATCGAAATTTCAATCCCCAAGGCATTCAAAACAGATCAGGAAATATTTTTATCTACACGGATATAGGCCTCTTCCTATTTTCCAGATCGGAAATAAGATTTCTTGATGACCAGGAACACCTGACTGAACTTCCTGTGGATACGGTGCGAAATCGGGAACTCCTTGCCCTGATCGAAGATGAAATCGGAATTCCGGCTAACGGGATCAAGCAGATCTTTATCTGGAAAAATACAGAAATCTGGATTCTGGGAGCTTATACACTTCACCAGTTTCATGATCCTTCGCCACTGAAACTACTTGAAACCGGGTCTGTAAATACCGGAAGAATCCTGAAATCCATGGTGTCAAAGGATCAGATTTTACTGGGTACTTCCCGGGGCATTTTCGCTATTTCGAAGGATCCGGCAAACGGGGGGCAATGGTCCATAGCAAACCTGCTCCCCAAATCCCGCCATTCAGTACACATATTCTCAGCCATCAACGGCCAGGTGTTTGCAGCAGGTTCCGATGGCCTGTACCTGGTTTCAGGAAAGCATGCAGAAGTGATCGACAAAGGATCCTTTACAGGAATCCAGGGCATAAGAAAAGGATTCCTGATCGCATCGGGTGAAGAAGGAACTGTCAGCTACAAACTGGATAAAACAGGGTGGATTTCCACCACCATTGATCCTACCATTCAAAATGCACATTCATTTATCAGCTACAAAAACAAGCTATTCTTCCTCTGTAACAATGGGGTGTTCAGAAGCAATAACAAGGCTGATAGAATCAATCCCATTCCATTTCATTCAGAGGAGCTGCTGTATAAGCTAATACAAGTGGAAAAGGACCTTCTTCTTGTGAGCGATCAACAGGTGTATCGCTATGATATAAATGAAGAGATCTTTCAGCCCTTGCCGACCAGTCACAGATCCAGACTGCTTTCTGAATCCGATATGATCGTTCCGGCAAAAAATGGCAGGTACTGGATTCTCCAGAACAGCGGCAATTATCTTTCCCGGGTACTATATACAAGTTCGCTTGATGAACCAGCAACCACATATACTGCTTTTCCTGTATTGCCTTACCTTGGGGAAGTCATTGATATGGCTTACGCCGACAGTGTTCTGTTTCTGACCGGTAAGGATAAAATTTCACTTTTTGATTTGCACTTCCTGAAAGCTGAACCGTTCCAGATATCCGTAAGTCAGCTTGAATATGAGCCAACGGATCACAAGCATCGATTTCATTTTTCCGGACTTGAATTACAACGACTGCCCGAACCTGTGTTCAGGTACAGAACAAGGCCCGGGAATACATCCTGGTCCAGGTGGAGTTCCAGCAGGGACTATACTGTTTCAGGTTTAAATCATGGGAAGTATTCCATAGAAGTACAGGCAATGGATCTTTATGGAAGAATCATAGAGGCAGAACAGCTGTCCTTTGCTGTGGCCCCTCCGTTTTATAAAACCTGGTATGCATATTTGGTTTACGGAATACTCTTTCTGATAGCACTGTTCCTGTTTCGAAAATGGCGACTGCTGAGTTACCAGAGAGCAGAATCGAGGGTTGCTGAACGGATGGAACTCAAAATACAGAGCCTGGCTGCCGAAAAGGAAAGATCAGATCAGCTGGTAGCAGAAGTTCTTCCGGAAGAAACTGCCAATCAGCTCAGAAGTAAAGGAAAGGCCAAATGGGATAAATATGAGAGAACCACTGTACTTTTTTCTGATATTCAGGGCTTTACAAGAATCGCTGAGGAAATGAATCCGGAGAAGCTGATCGACGAACTGGATCAGTTCTTCTTTCATTTCGATTCGGTTGTGGATAAATACAATATTGAAAAGATTAAAACCATTGGTGATGCTTATATGGCTGCAGGAGGTATTCCGGATAAGAACAGCACAAATCCTGTAGAAGTCGTGCTGGCCGCCCTGGAGATGCAATCTTATATGCAACAACTCAAATCGTCCAAAGCCGAAATATGGGACCTGAGAATCGGGATTCATACCGGACCGGTCATTGCAGGAGTGGTGGGTCATAAAAAGATGTCCTATGACATCTGGGGGGATACGGTGAATACTGCCTCAAGGATGGAATCATCCGGCACCCCCGGAAAGATTAATATCTCGGGGATCACCTATGGCATGGTGAAGGACTATTTTATTTGTGAGTACAGAGGAAAGCTTCCCGTAAAATACAAGGGAAACATCGATATGTATTATGTGAATGGGCTTCGCCCCGAGTTATCGGTTGACCTGAAAGGAATCCCCAACAAACGATTCTTCATTAAACTGCAGCTTCTCCGCCTGGGTGATCTGGAAGAGAAAGTCTTCGAAGGCATATTGCTTGCTTTACCCGAAAACCTTCACTTTCACGGTTCCGAATACGCCAGGAAAGTATACAATCAATCCTTCCTGCTCTGCCGGTCAGAAGAAATTGAACAGGAGGACCGCCTGCTGGTAAGGACTGCAGCCTTAATGCTTTACACAGGATTTACCCAGGATTACCATAACTTTCAGAATCGCTCATCTGTTATCAGCAGAGAAATTCTTCCCGATTATAAATACTCGGATCGTCAGATTGACCAGATCTGCAATCTGATTCTGGCAACCAAGAGGCCCTTTAACCCAAATAACCGCCTGGAAAAGATTCTTATCGATGCCAAAATGGAGTTTATTGGCCGGCCCGATTACTCGGATCAGATCAAATTGTTGTTCCAGGAAATCAAAGAGAACGGCTCAAAAATCAATGGCCAGCAGTTTAAAAAACAACAGCTGGAATTGCTGTTCGACTTTCAATTCTATACGGTCGCAGCCCAGCGCATGCGCGAGGTTTCCGGAAGTGACCAGATGACCACCCTGGAACAGGAAAGATGGATATAAAACATCCTTCTACAACATCATTTCTTTATTGTAGCAGCGGCTTAGTTTGATTACTTTTGAACTCTCACTTTAACCTCTAACAACTATCATCATGGAACTTGACTGGAAAAATCTTGGCTTCGGTATCATGAAGACCGATTACAATGTAAGATGTGTATACAAAGACGGGAAGTGGGGCGAACTGGAAGTCTCATCGGACGAATATCTTCCCATTCATATTGGAGCCACATGCCTGCATTACGGTCAGGAGTCCTTTGAAGGATTAAAAGCCTTTACCGGCAAGGATGGACACATCAGACTCTTTCGTCATGAAGAGAATGCGAAGAGAATGATCGATTCCGCCAAAGGAATACACCTGGCCCAGGTACCGGTTGAACTCTTTATGGAGGCGGTTGAGAAGGTCGTGATGTTGAATAAGCGCTTTATCCCTCCATATGGTACAGGAGCGTCTCTTTATATCCGTCCGCTTTTGATTGGAACCGGACCGGAAGTTGGAGTAAAGCCGGCAGCTGAATATACTTTCCTGGTTTTTGTAATGCCGGTCGGCCCCTATTTTAAAGCTGGATTTAAACCAGTAGAGGTAATGATCTGCAGGGATCATGACAGGGCAGCACCACTGGGGACTGGTCATCTGAAAGTTGGTGGAAACTACGCAGCCAGCATGGGTTCTATTGCTACCGCCCACAAAGAAGGTTATGCCACTGCCTTATACCTGGACGCCAAGGAGAAGAAGTACATCGATGAGTGTGGCCCTGCTAACTTTTTCGGGATAAAAGACAATACCTTCATCACCCCTGAATCACATTCCATCCTTCCATCTATAACCAACCGAAGTCTGCAGGTCCTGGCGAAACAGATGGGTATGAACGTGGAAGTGCGACCCGTACCTGTTGAAGAGCTTGCCACGTTCGAGGAAGCCGGAGCATGTGGCACGGCAGCAGTTATTTCACCTATTGGAAAGGTTGCAGATGTAGAAAAAAAGATCAACTATACTTTCGGGGACGGGATCGCACCGGGACCGGTATCCACCAAACTCTATGAGACCCTGCTGGGCATCCAGAATGGGGATATTGAGGATTCCTTCGGGTGGACCAAAATCCTCGATTAAATTCCTATCTTTGCGACAGCCAATTTTTCAGGCATGTCAAAGAAGGAGAACACGACATATTCCCGGAGAATAACAAGCTCCTACATTACCTCGATCATAAGCATCTCACTGGTTTTATTATTGCTCGGGATGGTTGGATTGTTACTGATCAACGGCCGCAACATCCGCAAGCAGGTGATGGAGAGCATTGGTTTTAATGTCATCCTCAAAGAAAATGTCAAGGAAGCAGACATTTACCAGCTTCAGAAAATATTGGATTCCCGGGTATTTATTCTGTCTACCGAGTACATCACAAAAGAGGAAGCCGCCCTGGAGACCGAGCAAATGCTGGGTGAGGATTTCATCCGGTTCCTGGGTTACAATCCCCTTCCCCCATCCATAAGGGTCAGATTGCACCAGCCCTGGGCCAATCCCGATTCGGTGATGATCATTGAACAGGACCTGATGAAATACGATTCCATTGAGGAAGTGTACTATAAGAAATCAATGTTGTATGCAGTCAATGAGAATATTCGCCAGATTACCCTGATCATCCTGGGATTCTCCATCCTGCTTACACTGATCTCAGTCACCCTGATAAACAACACCATCAGGATGTCAATCTATTCTAAACGGTTTATAATCAACACTATGCAACTGGTAGGTGCCACAAGGGGTTTTATAAGGAAGCCTTTTCTCTTTTCCAGTGCAGCCAGTGGATTCACCGGAAGCCTGGTTGCACTCACCGTGTTATTCGGATTGATCTACCTGCTTCAGGAGGAGTTTGAGGGAGTGATCTCCCTCAAGGATTATGACATGTTATCGATTCTGGCTCTGTGCGTGATCCTCACAGGCATCATCCTCAATCTGATCTCAACCTACTTTGCAGTGAATAAATACCTGAATATAAAAACAGATAAGCTATATTAATTTTGTCAATATGAGTAAGAAAAGCACGGACAAAGAGAGCTTTGCTCTGGCTAAGGAGAACTACATACTTCTGATCATTGGATTTGCCATTATCGTATTGGGGTTCATCCTGATGATCGGGGGTAAATCCGAAGATCCTGCCATTTTCAATGAAGAGGAAATATTCAGTTTTCGCCGGATTACTCTGGCTCCAATTGTCGTACTGGCAGGATTCATCTTCGAAATTTGGGCCATTATGAAAAAGCCCAAATCGGATAGCAAATGACATGGTTTGAAGCATTGATCCTTGGCTTGATCCAGGGACTCACGGAATTTCTTCCTGTGAGCAGCAGCGGACATCTTGAAATCGGGAAGGTCCTATTAAACATTGACGTACAGGAAAGCCTCAGCTTTACTGTGCTGGTCCATTTTGCCACTGTACTAAGTACCATTACTGTATTTTTTCAGGATATTAAAAAGCTCTTTACAGGACTGTTCCAGTTTAAATGGAACGAGGAGACCCGTTATGTATCCAGGATCCTGGTATCCATGATTCCTGTTTTGATTGTTGGGATCCTTTTCCGGGAAGAGGTGGAATCGCTCTTTACCGGAAACCTGGTTCTGGTAGGTAGTGCCCTGATGGTAACTGCCTTGCTGCTGATCTCCACCCAGCTGGTAAAGCCAGGGAAAAAGAAAATTCCCTTTCTGGATGCATTAATCATGGGCATCGCTCAGGCCCTGGCAACGATCCCTGGAATCTCCCGGTCAGGTGCCACCATCTCCACCGGTCTTTTATTAAAAAACGGACGAGGTGATGTGACACAGTTCTCTTTCCTGATGGTACTTCTTCCTATTATCGGAGCTGCTTTCCTGGATATTCTCTCCATGTCATCTTCGACTTCGGAGGTGGGAATTTCAGCCAGCTCCCTGGTCATTGGTTTCCTTGCGGCCTACCTGTCGGGATACATGGCCTGCAGATGGATGATTAATATTGTGAAAAAGGGGAACCTTTACTGGTTTGCCATATATTGTGCCCTGGTAGGAATCGTTTCAATCATCTTTGCCTGATTTTATGGAATTTAACCGGCCCGAAACATACCTGGAGGGAGCAGTCCTTTATATTGACAAGCCCCTGACGTGGACTTCCTTCGATGTGGTCAACAAGATCCGGAAATCACTCAGGCATAACCTGGGAATACAGAAGATCAAAGTCGGACATGCAGGTACGCTGGATCCGCTGGCTACAGGACTGGTCATCATCTGTACCGGGAAAGCCACCAAGCAGATTATGCAATACCAGGATATGGACAAGGCATATACCGCACAGATCAGGCTGGGAGCCACCACTCCTTCTTTCGATCTGGAAACGGAAGTGGATCACACTTTTCCATGGGAGCATATCAGCTCTGAAAAAATTGAGCAGGCCCTGTTAAAACTATCAGGCGCCCAGGAACAGATGCCCCCTTTGTTTTCGGCCAAAAGTGTGGATGGAAAACGCGCCTATGTAATGGCCCGGAAAGGAAAAAAAGTGGAGCTGAAACCACAGCAGGTACACATTTCCCAATTAAATCTGCTTTCTCTGGAGCTTCCCGACCTAACGCTCCAGGTAGAGTGCAGCAAGGGCACGTATATCAGATCTCTGGCCAGGGACCTGGGATCCATGCTGGATTCAGGGGCTCATTTAACCGGGCTCCGAAGGACGAGAATAGGTCCTTATCATGTGGATCAAGCCATCTCCATAGAGAACTTTATAGAAAATCTTAAACTTTTGTAACCTTTTTATGTTTCTTACGTATAACGAGGCTCGCATTAAACCAAACTCACAATCAATTATATGAAGCTTTCCCAGTACAAATTCAATTTACCCCCTGAGCTGGTTGCTAAATTCCCAGCAAAAAATCGTGATGAATCCAGACTGATGGTATTGCATCGCGACACTGAACAAATTGAGCACAAAACCTTTAAGGATATCATCGATTATTTCGATGATCGCGATGTGATGGTTTTCAATGATACCAAGGTATTTCCCGCCCGGCTATATGGAAACAAAGAGAAAACCGGAGCTGAGATTGAGGTGTTTCTGCTGAGAGAACTTAACAGGGAACAGCGTCTCTGGGATGTGCTGGTGGATCCGGCTCGCAAGATCAGGATTGGGAACAAACTCTATTTCGGAGAGGATGATGTACTGGTTGCAGAGGTTATTGACAACACCACGTCCAGGGGAAGAACCCTTCGTTTCCTCTACGATGGAAACTATGATGAATTTAAGAAAACCCTGTTTGAGCTTGGTGAAACGCCACTACCCAAATTTATTGAAAGAAAGGTGGAACCGGAAGACAAAGAACGTTACCAGACCGTCTATGCCAAGCATGAAGGTGCCGTAGCCGCTCCCACCGCAGGTATGCACTTTAGCCGCGAACTTCTAAAACGTCTTGAAATCAAGGGAATAGATTTTGCATACATCACCCTGCATGTGGGCCTTGGAAATTTTCGTACGGTGGATGTGGAGGATCTGACCAAACATAAGATGGACTCTGAAAGGATTAACATCCAGGATGAATCGGTTAAACTGGTCAATGCAGCCAAAGAGCGTAAAAACAATGTTTGTGCCGTCGGAACCACCGTTATGAGAACGCTTGAAAGTTCAGTTTCTACCGATGGATACCTGAAAGAATTTGACGGGTGGACCAATAAATTTATCTTTCCCCCTTACGAATTCAGTGTTCCCAACAGGATGGTTTCTAACTTTCACCTGCCCTATTCAACATTGCTGATGATGGTATCGGCATTTGCTGGATATAATCTCCTGATGAATGCCTATGATGTTGCCATCAAGGAAAAGTATAAATTCGGCACCTATGGAGATGCTATGCTGATCCTGTAAACGATCCTGCATGCCCCTGCTAAACTCCATTATATCCTGGGTGAATGTCAAACGACTTCACCAGATTGAGTTGTTCAAGAAATACCCCTTTGATGTACAACAGGAGGTCTTTAGCAAATTGATAGAACAAGCTCTGCGCACCACCTGGGGAGTACAGTATGGATTCGACTCCATTTCTTCCATTGAAGAGTACCAGAAGAGAGTTCCCATCAGTACTTACGAAGATTTA